>JAUZEY010000574.1 GCA_030838785.1 Actinomycetota bacterium
TGCCGGACTCGACGGCAACGTCGTACAGGTCAATTCGGCCGTCGTGCGGACGCTCGGGTACCCGGAGGAAGAGCTCGTGTCGCGGCCGTTCCTCGACTTCGTGCATCCTGACGATCTGGAGCGCTCGATCAAGATGTTCGAGGCCCTCACCCGGGGGGAGGACGTCGTTCAGTTCGAGAATCGCACCCGGTGTCGCGACGGCTCCTTCCGATGGCTGGAGTGGAACACCCAGCCCATCGAGGACGGCCTCCTGTTCTGCTCGGCCCGCGACGTGACCGACCGGCGGCGGGCGGACGACGAGCTGCGCGAAGCCCAGCGGCTGGTCGAGGCCAGCCGCGACGAGCTGCGCCTGCTGGCCGACGAGCAGGCGGCCCTGCGGCGGGTGGCGACGCTGGTCGCCAACCGGGCGGAGCCGGCCGAGGTCTTCGCCGCCGTCGCCGAGGAGGCTTGCGGCGTCCTGGGCGCCGACGGCACGCTCATGGCCCGCTTCGATCCCGACGGCGAAGGGACGGTCGTCGCCCGCGCCGGCGCGTCACCCGACGTGATCCCGGTGGGATCCCGCTGGAAGCTCGAGGAGTTCTACTCGGTGTCGGCCGTCCTGCGCACCGGCCACTCCGCCCGCCGCGACGATTACGCCAACGCGCCCGGCTGCCTGGGGAAGATCCTGCAGGGGCTGGGAATCTGTGGGGTGGTCGCGACGCCGATCGTCGTCGATGGTCGTCTCTGGGGGGCACTGGCCGTTGCCTCGCAGACCGACTCGTTGCCGGCCGATACCGAACAGCGCACGGTGAACTTCACCGAGCTCCTCGGTACCGCCATCGTCAACACGGAGAGCCGGGAGCAGCTCGTCGCGTCACGGGCCCGGGTCGTGGCGGCGGCCGACGACACCCGCCGCCGCATCGAGCGCGACCTCCACGACGGAACGCAACAGCAGCTCGTCTCGCTCGCCCTGGCGTTGCGGGCGGCGGAGGCGGCGGTCCCGCTCGAGCTGACCGAGCTGAAGGGGGCGTTGAGTCAGACCGCACTGGGCCTGGCCCGGGCCACGGAGGACCTTCAGGCGATCTCCCGGGGTATCCATCCGGCCGTCCTGTCCCGAGGTGGAATCGGGCCCGCGCTCCGGGCCCTCGCCCGCCGCGCCGGCCTGCCCGTCGAGCTGAACCTCAGTGGCCCGGTGCGGCTCCCGGAACGGGCCGAGGTGGCCGCCTATTACGTCGTTTCGGAGGGGCTCAGCAATGCCGCCAAGCACGCCCGGGCCTCGGTGGTCCGCGTCGGGCTCAACGTCGAGGACGCGGTCGTCGAGGTGTCGGTCCGCGATGACGGCATCGGCGGCGCCGATCCCGGCCGGGGGTCCGGCCTGGTCGGTCTGAGGGACCGGGTCGAGGCCCTCGGAGGCACGCTGGGGACCACCAGCCCTCCCGGGCGGGGAACGTGCCTCCTGGCCCGGATCCCGCTCGCCAGTGACATTCTGCAATGTCCAACCGAGGAGGTTCGGTGACCAGGCTTTCGGAGATCGGCGGCAGGCGACTGCCGTTCCTGCGGTGGTCCACCATCCGGATGGTGCTGGGCACGAAGCACCTGACCACGCACTGGCAGGTGGGCGACGGGCGCGAGGAAGCCCTGGCGGCCCACGTCGCCGGCAACGCCCGCCGGGGCGACGTCGACGACGTGATCCGGGTTATCGACGACTTCTGCTACCACCACAGCGTGATGATGAACGTCGGGGACGAGAAGGGCGAGATCCTCGATGGTGCCGTCCGCCGTGTCCGGCCTCGGCGAATCCTGGAGCTCGGTACCTACTGCGGCTACAGCGCCCTGCGCATGGCCCGGCTGATGGCCGACGACGCCCGGCTCTACTCGATCGAGTTCAATGCCGCCAACGCCGACATCGCCCGCCGCATCTGGGACCATGCCGGCATCGCCGACCGGGCGACCGTCGTGGTGGGATCGCTGGGTGACGGCGGAGCGACCATGGACCGGCTCGAAGCGGAACATGGCTTCGCCGCCGGGTCGCTGGACCTGGTCTTCGTCGACCACGACAAGGCGGCCTACCTGCCCGACCTCCAACGGATCCTCGAGCGCGGGTGGCTTCACCCCGGCTCGGTGGTGGTGGCCGACAACGTCAAGGTCCCGGGCGCCCCCGCCTACCGCGCCTACATGAGGACACAGGAGTGCGTGACGTGGCGCACGGTGGAGCACTCGACCCACGTCGAGTACCAGTCCCTCCTCAAGGACCTGGTGCTGGAATCGGAGTACCTGGGTTAGCCCGCCGGAGCAGCTCCTCAGCCGAGGAGGGTGGTGATGACCTCGCCGGCGCGCAGGACGGTGATGTCGCCGTCGGCCGAGACCTTGAGGACGATCTCGGCCGATTGGGACAGGGTGGTGGCGGCGGCGGTGCGAGCTCCTTCGTGTTGGCTGTCGGAGCTGGCGACGATGGCGCCGTAGGCGAGGAGGCGGCCGTCGCGGCTGAGGATGGTCGCCCCGTCGAGGGCGGCGAGCCGGGCCAGGGTCTGGGCGTCGAGGGGTTCGGCATCGATGAGGTGGTGCAATCGCGTCTCGGGCTGCATGGCCATGGGGTCGAGGGAGTTGCGCAGGTCGTAGCGGTCCTTGGGGGAGACGATCGCGTCGAGGTCCTCGGGGTCGTCGACGATGGCCAGGATGGCGCCGTGGCGCTGGGCGGAGATGATGAACGCGGCCTGGACGAGGAGGTCGGCCGTGGCGGCGTTGCCCCCGATGGCGTTGGTGATGGCCGCCGCCAGTGCCAGCGGGAACGTCGTCCAGTGTTCGGCGTGGCGGATCAGGATCGGGTCGCCGTCGGCGAAGACCCAGATGGTGCGGTCGGCCCGGAGGAAGAACCCGATGCCGCCGAGCCGTCGGGTGGCCTCGGCGACGAGCGACCCGGTGTGGGAGAACTCGGGAGAGTAGGCGTCGGCGCGGCCGGCGTCGGGGATCAACCGGTGGAGCCGGTGGCTCTGCAGCTCGGTGCGGGCCCGGCCCTGCCGGTCGACGACGAGGAGCGACCGCTGCCCGTCGAACAGCAGCGGTGCCCGCTTCACGGTGCGCAGGTCGCCGGGGTAGTTGAGCTCCAGCCGGGGGGTGTCGCGCAGCACGTCGGTGATGATCACCCCATGGGTGAGGTCGTGGGACTCGACCCGTGTGCCGCTCAGCTCGATGAGGAACTCGATCGTCTCGGCGAAGAGGGCGCTCCTGGCCGGTGGGCCGGCCGAGGCCTGATGAAGGCCGAGCACCTCGATGACGACCAGATCGCGTATGACGCGGTGCAGCGCCGGGCCGAGCGGTGCGGCGTCGGGGCGAGCGAGCGACGCGAACCGCGCCGCCACCCGGAGCCCGGCGTCGGGGAGGACGCCGAGGATCTCCAGCAGCGGTGCGATGGCCGGTGTCGCCAGCGGCGCGATGCGCTCCGCCAGCCGGACGGTGAGTCCGACCTTCCAGCCCGGAGGCCCGTCACCGACGGCGCTGGCGATGCCCGGTCCGTCCGGCGCCGGGGGGAATGGGGAGTCCTCCGGGGCGTAGCGGAGTTCCACCGAGCTGTTGCCCAGGATTCCGGCGATCGCCGCCGCCACGGCCTCGCCGACGGGATCGGACGGCACGCACTCCACGGTCGAGGTCAGGACCCAGGACACGGGCCCCAGTGTGGCCGAGCCTGCCCGGTCTGCGCCTACGCGGGGAAATGGCTCCAGCCAGGACAGGGCATCAGTTCCGCCGGGCGGGAGCCCAGCCGGGGGCGCATTGGAAGGTGCCGTCGTCGTCGCCGAGCGGCTGGAACCGCCCATGGTCGAACCGGAGGGGCACGATGCAGAGGTTGACCTTGGCCCGGTCCCCGTCGGGGAAGGTGATGGGAGGCACGAGCCCGCCCAGGGTCTCGTGGTCGAGGGAGGCGAGGCCGGAAAGGAGGGACGGCCGCGTCGGCGGCTCCCCGGCCAGGAACGGCGCAATGCGCTCGAGGAGCTTTCCCTGTGTCCACGCCGCAGCCCCGACGCCACCGAGGGCGCCGCCCGGCACGAAGCGGGCCACGGCGTCGAGGTACGGCTTCATCTTCGGAGACGTCGAGTAGGGCACGGTCGACGACGCCGCCAGCAGTCCGTCGACATCCGTCCCACCGGCTTTGATCTGTTCCTGGTCCATGCTGTAGGTGGCCGAGAAGGTGGGGTGCCAGCCCTGGCGGTAGGCCGAGCGGATCATCCGGATCTGGGTCGGCGGGTCGCAGATGCACATGACGACGTCGGCGCCGTTGTTGCGGGCGGCCAGCATCTGGGCCGTGTAGTCGGGCTGGGCGATCGACATCTGGCCGGCGTAGACGATGTCGACCCCGGCCTCCGGCGCGATCCGCTTGAGCCCGTCGTACTGGTTGGCGCAGGTCGACGCCTCGCTGCAGTAGAGGACCGCCACTTTGCGCTTGTCGGATTGGGTGGTGAGGGCCAGAAGGTACGACCAGGCCGTCCCGAGGTCGGAGCCGACCTGCGGGTTGTAGACCATGGCGCTGTGGTCGGCCGCCTCGGACCCGTTCGACGAACCGATCATGGGAATGCGCTGCTGCTCGAGGTACGGCAGCACGGCCGGAAGGGTCGTCACCATGTAGGTGCCGAAGAAGGCCAGGACCCCGTCGCCGTCCACCATCCGCCGGGCGATGGCCAGGGCCCGCTGCGGGTCGCCGCCGTCATCGGCGAAGATCACCTTGACCGCATGACCCCCGAGGCCGCCCCGGGCGTTGACGTCGGCCGCCCAGGCCCGCACCGCCACGGGGATCGGCGCCACCAGCGCCCCCAGCGGGCCGGAGCCCACGCCGAAGGAGCCCAGCACGATCGGCGACCCGGAGCGGGCCTCGGGCACCGGAGCCGCCGGGGCGGCGCCGGCGCTCCGCCCGGCCGGTTTCGCCCCTTGGCCGGCCGGGCCCGCGGTGTCGGCGGCGGGGGCGGTGGCGGCCGATGCAGTGCTACCGCCCGGCCCGGCAGACGCGACGGCCGTCGCCGCTCGGCGGGCCACCGGAGAAAGCCCCGACCCCGACCCCGACCCCGACGCCGAGCCCGACCCCGACGGCGCCGCCTCGGCTCCGACCGCGTCACCATCAGGACGCGATCCGGGACCGGCGCGGCCGGGCCCGTCCCCGGCGCCGGGCAGCCGGGCCGACGTGGCCGCAGCCTGGGCCCGCAGAGGGCCGAGAGTCCGCTCGAGGTCGCCGGGCGCGACCCGCGAGCCGCAGCCGCCGAGGACGGTCGCCGCCAGGAGCCCCAGCGCCGAGCGGGCCGCCCGGGACCGACCCCCGTCCGGCCGGTTGGCCGCGGCCATCAGCGCTTGGCCCGCCGGGCGGGGGGCCTGGTGGTTCGGGCGACGTCCCGGTCGGCGGCGATCCCCCGCAGCACCATGTCGAGGCCGTCGTCGAAACGGCGCTGCAGGCTCCGGGCGGCGAAGACCGGCGCCAGCTCCACGATGTGGGGGAAGTCATCGGCCGGAAGGCCGCCCACTCGCCGCAGGCGCTCGGAGGCGATCGTCCCCGGGGCGTCGAAGGCGATCTGGCGCAGCGTGAAGCCGGCCGTGAAGCAGACCAGGACCTCGAAGGCGTCGACCGCCTGCTCCGGCCCGAAGCCCGCCCGGCGCAGCGCCCCCAGCACCACTTCAGCACCGCGGTAGGCGGCGAGCCCGTCGATGGGTTGCGCCACTGCGATCTGGGCCAGCTCCGGGTGTTGGAGCCACACGTCGTGGACCGACCGGAAGACCCCGGCCACCTCCGCCTGCCAGGAGGCGCCGGGCGTGGCGGGAAGCTCGATCTCACCCATGAACCGGTCGACGAGCGCGGCGAAGATCTCCTCCTTGGTGCGGACGTAGCCGTAGAGCGTCATGACGCCGACCCCGCACCGCTCCGCCAGGCGGCGCATGGTCACAGCCTCGAAGCCTTCGTCGCGGATGAGTTCGGCCGCCGCGTCGATGAGCTGGTCCAGCGAGATCCGCCGGTTCGTCCGGGCTGCCCTGGGCACGGTCACGCTCCTCCCGCGCTTTGCCGGTGGACATCTGTCGTACGCGTACGGTATACGTACTGTACCTGTACTGCAAGGGTGACGACGGGGGCCCTGCCATGCCGATGAGCGACCCGCTCCACTGGGAGTCGACCGACCCGCGGGTGCTGTGGTCCCCGGGCAACGTGTCGGAGGCGATCCCCGGCGTGTCCACCACGCTCAACTGGTCGTTCGTCGGCGATGCCATCGAGCTGGCCAGCCGGCGGGCGTTCGCCTCGATCGGTGTGCTGTCCCGGGCCGAGGTGTCGCTGCCGGCCCGGGCCGAGGACCGGCTGATCGTGGCCTTCTTCGGCCGGGCGGTGGCCAACATCGACCAGATGCGGATCATCGGCGACCGCCTGCCCGGCACCTCGGCCAACGGGGTGGAGGAGCAGCTCTTCGGCGTCGTGCGGGCGGGAGCGGAGAACCATCCGAGCTACCGGCGCTGGCCGGTGGTGGCCGTCCGCCTGCCGGCCGCCGCGGCCCGGCTGATCCGGAACCAGCGGGAGGCCCGGCGGGCCACGCAGCAGTGGTGGCGACGGCACGTCCTCGATCCGCCGGTCGACGTCGACGCCGCCCGGGCGTTGCTCGTCGACGCCGGGTTGCGCTACCGCCAGGTGTTCGAGCTGGGCGTCGTGGCCTCCATGCTGGCCTCGGCGCTCTACGACCAGGTGGCCGCCCTGGCTTGCCGCGCGGGCTGCCCCGGGCTCGAGCACCGCCTGGTGACGGGCTACGCCGGAATGGAGGAGACCGCCCTGTTGCGCGACCTGTGGGCGCTGTCCCGCCGCCACTGCGACCTCGACACCTTCTTGCTCCGCCACGGTTTCCACGGGCCCGACGAGGGCCAGATGGCGAGCCGGGTGTGGCGGGAGGACACTGCACCGCTGCTGGCGCTGGCCGATCACTACGCCGGGCTCGACGACGCCTTCCACCCCGGCCGGGTCGAGGCCCGCCAGCAGGCGAGCCGTGCTTCGGCCGAGGCCGAGCTGGCCGCCCGGGTCGGTCCCCTCCGGGCCCCCGGCGCCCGGGTCCTCCTCCGGCTGGCCCGGCGGCTGATCCCGCAACGGGAGGTCGGGAAGGCCAACTACACGCAGTGCCTCGACGGCGCCCGCCTCGCCGCCCGGGTCCTCGGCCGGACGCTGACCCGGGCCGGCCGTCTGGCCGACCCCGACGACGTGTTCCACCTCACCGTCGACGAGCTCCTCACCGGCGGCGGCGCCGACCTCCGAATGCTCGTCGACGAACGCCGCCGGTTGCGGGCCGGGTACGAGACCTACGAGCTCCCCGACCGGTGGACGGGACCGCCCGTCCCGGTGCCGGCCACCAGAGGCCGGCCGGTCGACGGCCGGAGCGGCGCGGGCGGTGCGGCCGCCGATGGCACCGACGCCGGCGGCGGTCCCGTCACCGGCGTGGCCGTCGGCGGCGGCGAGATCACCGGCCGGGCCCGGGTCGTCCTCGATCCGGCCACCGCCGACCTGGAGGCGGGCGAGATCCTCGTGTGCCACTCCACCGACCCGGGCTGGGTGGCGCTGTTCCACCTCGCGGGCGGCGTCGTCGTCGACACCGGCGGCCAGATGAGCCACGGGGCGATCGTCGCCCGCGAACTGGGCCTGCCCTGCGTGACCGGCACCGGGGACGGCACCCGCCGGCTCCGCACCGGCGACCTCATCCGGGTCGACGGCGCCACCGGACGGGTCGAGCTGCTCGACGGAGTCCCGGTGGGAGGTGCGTCGTGAAGGTTCTGGTCACCGGGGCCACCGGCGTCTACGGCCGGGACCTCACCGACCGGCTGGTACGGACCGGCCACGAGGTGGTGGCCATGGCCCGCCGGGTGCCGGCGGCGCTGCCGGTCGGCGTCCGCTTCCACCAGGGCGACGTGAGTGACGGCGACGCCGTCGAGGCGGCCATGGCCGGCTGCGACGTGACCGCCCACCTCGCCTGGGCCGTCACACCGCTCAAGTCCGAGGCCGACACCCGCCGCATCAACGTCGGCGGCACCGAGAACGTGCTGGCCGCCATGGCCCGCACCGGCTGCCGGCGCCTGGTCTTCTCCTCGTCGGTGCTGTGCTACGGCGCGAACCCCGACAACCCGCCCCGATTCACCGAGACCGACGAGCGCCGCCCGGCGGCCGACTACCTCTACGGCTCGCACAAGAAGGAGGTCGAGGACCTCATCCTGGCCCGCGGGGTCGACGCCGTCCTGGCCCGAACGGCGGCAACCGTTGGCCGCAACATCGACAACCTGCTCCTCGACATCTTCGCCGCTCCGGCCATCATCGGCGTCAAGGGGGCCGACATCCGCTACCAGCTGGCCCACCAGGACGACGTCGGGCGCTTCCTGGCCCTGGCCTGCGAGGGCGGCCCGTCCGGCCCGGTCAACGTGGCCCCCGACGACGTGATGCCCCTGGCCGAGATCGCCCGCCTCCTCGGGAAGCGCTACGTCGAGCTGTCCCACCAACAGGTCATGGCCGCCGTGCGGTTCATGTGGAAGCACGACCTGGCCGACATCACCCCCGGCGAAGGGGCCGCCATCTCCTACCTCCCGAAGGTCGACACGACAAGGCTGCACGACGTCTGGGGCTTCCGCTGCGCCTGGACCACGGCGGAGAGCGTCGTCGACCTGCGGCGGGCCGTGGCCGGAAGGGTCGTCGTCGCCAAACGGCGCATCGATCTGCCCTGGCGGCTGCGCTTCCCCCAGGGTCACACCGGCGGGGTGTCGGCGGTCGAGCACTCCCCGACCGGCCGTCCCGCCGCGCTGGACCCGCCCGGCGCGCTCGACACCCCGGTGGACCGCCGGGCACCGACCTACCGGGCCGCCCTCTCCCGGCCGGGTCCGCTGCGCCCACTCCCGCTCACCCTGCATCTCGACCTGCTGCGGACCGCGGCGACGGGCGTCATCAATGCCTTCGGCACCGTAGCGCCGTCACTGGCGGCCAACGCCGCCGGATCCTTCGGCCACCGGCTCTACCTCAACGAGGGTGTCCTCGACGAGCTCGGTTCGGCCACGACGCTGCGCCGCCGACTGGTGGCGGCCGGCTATCCGCGGGAGGTCGACCGGTTGGCGGCGGCGGCCGGGGCCGCCCTCCGGTGGACCGCTGATCCGCGGCGGCTCCCCGACGAGCGGCTCGAGGCGGCGCTGGCCGTCCTCCACGACGAAGCCGCCTGGGCGTGGTCGGTGGCCGCCACCGGCGCCACGCTCGACGCCGCACTCGACGGCGCCTTCGACGCGCTGGCCATCCGGAGCCTCGACGGGTCACCGTTCGATGGTGGCGCCGCCACCGTTGCCCTCCCGCCGGACGGACGCCGGAGAAGCTGGCGGGCTCTCGCCGAACGGACCGCCGCCGGGCTGGCCCGCGCCCTCGTCGGCGCCGTCGGCGAGCGGGCGCAGCGGCTGGCCATGGCCGGGATCGTCGAGCACCGGGCCGACGTGGTCGATCTCACATGGAGCGAACTGCTGCAGCCCCCCGCCCCCGACCTGCTGGCGGCGCTGATCGAGCGCCGCCGGCTCGACCACGAACGGCTCCGGGCCGTCACCCTCCCGGCGACGCTGTCCGGCGCCGGTCCCTGCCCGCTGGATTCAACACAGATGGCGACCACCGCCTCGAGGAGCACCCCATGACCGTGGGCACGACCGTTCCCGTCGACCCGGCCCGTCCGGCCCGCGCCGCCGACCTCGAACCGCTCGCCGACGACCTGAGCGCCTATGTGCAGGGCGGCCGGGTGCGGAGCTCGGCCCAGGCGATCAGCGACGCCGTCGACGCCGAGCGGCTCGGGTTCCGGCGGGTGTTCCTCTCGGAGCGCTACGACCTCAAGGAGGCGGGAGCGCTGCTCGGGGGCATGGCCGCGCTCACCTCCCGCCTCGGCATCGCCACGTCCGCCCTGCTCCCCGGCTCGCGCCCACCGATCCTCACCGCCGCCCTCGGGGCCACGCTCCATTCGGCCTACGGGCCCCGCTTCGTCCTCGGACTGGGACGGGGCACCGCCGCCTACCTCGCCGCCGCCGGCATCCGGCCGATCGGCTACGAGGCGCTGACCGACTACGCCCGCATCGTCCGGCGCCTGTGGCGGGGCGAGACCGTCGACTACGACGGACCGGCCGGCTCGTACCGGGGGCTGGAGATGGCCGACCTCGACGACGTGGCCCCGCCCGAGATCTGGGCCGTCGTCCTCGGTGGACCGAAGGCCTGTGCCGCCGCCGCCGACCCGGCGTTCGACGGCGTCTTCCTGGCGCCGTTCCTCACCCCCGAGGCCGTGCACACGATCGTCGGCCGCCTCCACGAACAGTGCGCGCGCATCGACCGGGACCCGGCCACGCTCCGGATCTGCCAGCCGATCGTCACCGCCCCGGAACTCGACGACGAGGAGACCAGAGCGCTGCTCCACGCCCGCATGGTGACCTATCTGCAGGAGCCGAGAATCGGGGAGATGTACGCCGAGCTGAACGGCTGGGACACCCGGCCGATCCTCGAGGTGCGCAACCACGCGCA
>JAUZEY010000007.1 GCA_030838785.1 Actinomycetota bacterium
GTAGTGGGTCGGGATCCGCATGTCCTCGAGCCGCAGGGCCTTGAGGGCCTTGAAGCCGAAGACGTTGCCGATGATCGACGACGTCAGGTTGGCGATCGAACCCTCTTCGAAGAGGTCGATGTCGTAGGCGATATAGGCGATGAACTGTCCCTCCGTACCAGGGACGGGATCGACCCGGTAACACTTGGCCTGGTAGTGCTCGTACGCCGAGAGACGGTCGGTCCACACCACGGTCCAGGTGGCGGTGGATGACTCGCCGGCCACCGCCGCCCCCGCTTCGACCGCGTCGACGCCCGGCTGGGGGGTGATCCGGAAGGCGGCCAGGATGTCGGTGGCCTTCGGCTCGTAGTCCGGTTGCCAGTACCCCATCTTGGCGTAGGGGATGACACCTGCCTGGAGACGGTCTGCGCTCTGCATGACCCCATCGTGCAAGCGGGAACCCCTAGTGTCTATTGACAGTTCCGGCGCTATCCATCACCTTTTACTTATGTCGATGGCCGAAGAGACCCGGCTGACCCTCGGGCAGCTCCGCACATTCCTGGCCGTGGCCGCCACGGGGTCGGTCCGGGCGGCGGCCGATCAGCTGGTCGTGACCCAGCCCGCGGTGTCGTCGGCCCTGGCCGCCGTCCGCAAGCAGGTGGGCGTGGCCCTGGTCATGCGGGACGGGCGGGGGTTGCGCCTCACCCCCGCCGGCCAGGCGCTGGCCGAGAAGGCCCGGGCCGCTCTCGCCCTCCTCGACGAAGCGGTGGCCGCCGCCCGGGGCGAGGCCGATCCCGACCGGGGCCGGCTGCGGCTGGCGTCGGTCACGACGGCCGGCGAGCACCTCGCTCCCCCGCTGCTGGCCTCGTTCCTGGCCGGGCACCCCGAGGTGGCCGTCTCGCTCGAGGTCGGCAACCGCCGGCGCGTGGCCGACCTCCTGGCCCACCACGAGGTCGACCTGGCCATCGGCGGGCGGCCCCCGCCCGGCGCCGAGACCCTGGCCGTGCGGCCCAACCACCTGGTCGTGATCAGCGCCCCGACGGCCCCCGCCGCCGAGCCGGGTCGCCGGGCCCGAGCCGTGCCCCGGGTGGTCACCGAGGCCGAACTGGACACCGCCACCTGGCTGCTGCGGGAGCCGGGGTCGGGCACCCGGGCCACATCGGAGGCCCTGCTCGACGGGCTCGGCCTCTCACCCCGGATCCTGACCTTCGGCTCGAACGGGGCGGTGGTGGAGTGCGTGCGCATCGGGCTCGGCGTGACGCTGATCTCGGCCGACGCGGTGGCCGACGACCTGAAATCCGGCGCGCTGGAGGAGTGGCGGGTTCCGGGGCCGCCCATCAACCGCCCCTGGCACCTCGTCGCCCGGACCGGCGAGCCGCTCGCTCCCACCCCCAACCGCTTCCTCACCCACCTGCTCGACTCCGGCTGGGTGCGGCCGGGGCCCGGCGGAGGTCGCGCCTAACCGGGGGCCGGGGGGTGTCCCCCCGACAGGGCGGCGGAAGCCGCCAAAGTCAGCGTTTGGGAAGCAACGCAGGGCAGAGGTTCAAGTCCGGCGGGAGGCGGTCGATATCGACGACATGAGCACGTCGGCGATCCGGGGGCTGCTGGAAGAGGGCGAGCGCGTCCTGGCCGAGGACGTCGTCGAGGGCGCCAACGGGCGGTCCACGCCGCTGGTCGTGACGTCCCGGGCCTTCTACCTGAGCGTCGGCGGGCGCTACACGCGCTACCCCTACGCCCGGCTCAAGGCGGCGACGTTCGACATCCACGACGTCTTCATCGCTCTCGACGGCCAGGCCGTCCGCATGAAGTACCGCCCGGGCACCGACCGCAGCGAGGCCCTCCAGGCCCTGCGCCGCCAGGTCGCCCTGGCCCGCTTCAGCGCCGCTTAGGAGACGAGCGCCGTCTGCAATGCTGGAGCGCATGCCTGATCTGATCGAGTCCCCGGCCCGGGTGGAGGCGGCGGGGAACCTGCCCAAGGTCATCGATGAGTTCGTCGGCCGGGTCAACAGCGGGACGGCGGCGGTGAGCATCGCCAGGATGACCAGCCCGTCCGGCTGGGAAGAGCCGGGCCAGACGCCGGAGTTCGACGAGTACACCGTCGTCCTCAAGGGCCTGCTGGTGGTGGAGCACGCCGGGGGCCGCATCGAGGTGCGGGCCGGTCAGGCGGTGCACACGGCGCCGGGCGAGTGGGTCCGCTACAGCTCGCCGTCCCCGGAGGGAGCCGAGTACGTCGCCGTCTGCCTGCCGGCCTTCTCGCCCGACGCGGTCCACCGGGACTCGTAGTTCGAGGTGGCCCCGCAAGTACGGTGGGCGTCGTGGAGTGGGGCATCGAGGCGGCCTACGGTCAAGAGGTGGACTGTCGCCTCCGCGGCTGTCCCGCCTGCAACGTGACGTGGTTCGGGGCCGAGGACCGGTGCTGGGTCTGCGGCGGTACCGCCGAGGGCCCGGTGGTGGTCGTGCCGCCCAACGGTTCGCAGACCTGGTCTGCGGCCCACTGCGCCGCTGCCGCCGAGGACGAGGAGACGGCCGCGGTCCTCCGCCGGGTGGGCAGCGCCTGACTCAGTGTCCCCGGTGGTCGGCGGCGAGGTGGGAGTGGCCGACGCCGATGGGCTGGCCCAGGCGGCCTTCCCGGCCGGGCCACGGCGCCCGGTAGGCGCACAGGTCGCAGTTGACGGCGGGGATGCCCCGGACCGCTTCGTCGTAGCGTTCGAGGATCGCCGGGACGACCTTGGGGTCAGGGCCCAGGTGGCCGGCGTCGACGACCTCGACTCCGGTGGCGGCAGAGAAGGCGGCGATCTCGGCCCGGGCCCGTTCGACGAGGACGCCGGTACACAGGAACCAGAACGCCAGGGCCATCCGGTGGTAGCCGAGCCGGGCGAACACCTCCAGCCCGGCGGGGACGAGGGGGGCGGTGACGCCGGTGAAGGCGGTGTGCACGAAGGGGGCCCCGACCCACTCGCCGAGCAGGCGGGTCACCTTGTGGGCGTCGCCGTTGGCGTCGGGGTCGGACGTCCCCCGGGCGATGAGCAGCAGCGGCAGGCCCTGGCCGCCGGCCGCCGTCAGCGCTCCGCCGAGGAGACCGACGAGGTCGCGGGAGATGCCGAGCGGGCTGCCGAAGTGGAGGTGGAGGCCGGGGTGGCGCTGGCGGCCTTCGAGCACGAGCGCCGGCACGTCGCTCTTGGCGTGGCCGGCACCGAGGAGGACCAGGGGGAGCACCACCACCCGACGACACCCGGCCGCGGCCAGACCGTCGAGCACCGGCCCGGCGGGCGGGTCGGTCATCTCCAGGAACCCGACGTCGACGGCGATGTGCGGGAGGGCGGCGCCGACCAGGCGAGCGATCGTCAGCATCTCCGCTGCGCCCTCACCAGAGCGGGAGCCATGGCCGACGAGAAGAAGCCCTTCGGGGGTCGCCCCCACCGCCGGGCTGATCCGGCCGGGGGCCATCCCCGAACCCCTGGGGCTCACGACGTGGTCGCGGGACGGAACGCGGCGCCCGCCGCCGCCTCCGGGACCGGGCCGGCCAAGGCCCGCTCCCGGCGGACCGCCGCCGCCCCGAAGCCCACGGCGAGGACCGTCCACAGCAGGAGGTTCCCGCCGAGGGAGGCGATCCGGAAGCGCCACAGCAGGTTGGCCGGAACGTCGACGGCATCGGAGAACGGGGGCAGGGCGGCGCAGACGAGGCCGAGGGTGACCACCACGGCCAGCCCGACCGCGACGAGCCGTTCGTCGTCGAGCCAGCCCCGCTCCCGGAGCCGGCCCGACAGCCGGGCGGCGCCGGCCAGCACGACCAGCGCCAGGAAGATGAGGGCCAGGTACCTCCACTGCCGTTCGGCCAGGGTGGCCGGGTCGCCCACGCCCGGCGGGTTCGGGGGGTACTTGAGGAAGGGCATGACGGTGAACGCCCCGGCCATGAGGGCGCCGGCCCGCACGGCGCGTCGGAAGGCGTCCTCGGGGCGGGAGGCGCCGGGGCCGGCGGGGCCGGGCGGGCGCCGGAGGGCGAGGAAGGCGATCCCGAACAGCACGCCGTAGGCGCCGCCGCCGAGGCCGTAGGCCGCGAAGCGGCCGAAGCCCTTCTGCTGGTGGCGCGA
>JAUZEY010000050.1 GCA_030838785.1 Actinomycetota bacterium
GTGTCTTCACCGAACCGGAAAACGGTGCTCCAGCCAGGACAGAGCGGCCTCGAACCCTCCGGCGTTTCCGCGCTCGAGGGCGACGTTGTGACCGGCGCCCGGTTGGGCGTACGCCTCGACTCCGGCCGGGAACAGGGCCGGGGTGGTCTCGTCCAGCCAGCGCTGGGTGCAGGGGTCCGGATTGCACACCACGCGGTCCCGTTCGCCGATGATCCGCAGGGTCGGCACGCCGATGCGGGTGGTCATCCTGGTGTTGGCCGGCAGGAGGTAGGACATCTCGGCGCTCGACGCGGTGTCCTTCGCCTGCTCGTCGGCGGCCAGCACCGCCGGGTCGGTCTCCCCCGCCTCGTAGAAGAAGCCCCGGAGGCCGGGCCGGGTGGTGACGTAGCCGGGGTCGGCGATCGCACCCCGGAACTTCGGGTCGATGCCCGCGGACCAGAACAGGCTGAGCACCCCGACGAGCCCGAGCGGGGTCGGCTGTTGCAGCCATCCCGTCCCGATGATGCCGTCGACGCCGCCGTAGGTGGCGGCCGTGAGATCGGACGTGAATGTGCCGTAGGAGTGACCGGTCAGCACGATCCGGTCGTAGTGCCGGCCGGCGACCCCGGTGCTGCGGACGGCCTGCACCACTTGGTGGAGGGCGTCGGCGTTGGAGTAGGCGTCGACGTTCGCGGCCAGGGTCGGACGGGTCGAGCGCCCGATCCCGAGGCGGTCGATGGCCAGCGTGTCGTAACCGTGCTCGATCATGAAGCGGGTGTAGGAGTAGCGGCCGCCGAACCCGGGCAGGTCCCAGTAGCTGTGGGTGTAGGTCACGCCCGGGACGAGGATCTGCAACGGGCGGGCGGCCCCGTGGCTGCTCTGGCAGTAGCGCCCGTAGATCGATCCGGGAGCGGCGCCGACGACCGAGATCGGAGTGGAGACGTCGCGGCAGCCGACCGCATCGGCCGCCCCGGCTCCGGCCTCCGCCGGCACGACCGCCAGCGAGCACAGCAGCACGAGGGTCACCAGGAGCGCCGTCATCCGGTTTGCGACCCGATCACACCTTTGGCGCGCCGCGCCGCGTCCTGGCCCTTCTTCGGGGGCGTCCCGACACCGGTCCCGAACACCTTGAACCCGTCGTTGACGAGGCTGACGAGGTCGCGGCCGGTGTGGACGTGCACGTGGAAAGCCGCCATGTAGACGGCGGTGGCGGCGCCCGCCGCGACCTGCACTCCCAGGTCGCGGTCGGCGTCGACGCCCCGCTCGGCGGCGAGCGCCGTGGCCATGGTCTTCTCCATCTCGGTGGCGAGCTGGTGAAGCCGGCCGCTGATCGCCGGCTCGTACAACCAGCTCTGGATGCTGTACTCCCTCACCTCAGGGCTCGGGTCGGCCACCTTGCGAATAGCGATGACGATGCCGAGGCGGATCTGCTCCCAGCCGGTGACATCCGGCAGCGGTTGGCTCAGGAAGTCGCGGAACTCCTCCTGGATCTCGCGGATGTTGAGGAAGAGCACGTCCTCCTTGGTGGCGAAGTAGCGGAAGAAGGTGCGGGAGGAGCAGCCCACGGCGGCGGCGATGTCGTCGACCGTGGTGGCCGTATAGCCCTTCTCCTTGAACAGCCGCACGGCCGCCTCGGCCAGGGCCAGGCGGGTCCGTGTCTTGTTGTTCTCTCTGCCGGCAACCGGTTCCACGACCTCGAGGCTACTTCATGACAGGTATTTGTCAGTGACTGACGCAGGTAGAATCGACCCGTTGCCCCAATGCCGGGCAGGAACATCGCCAGAGCCTGACCTCGGCCGTAGGCGGTGTTCACCAGCTGATTCCGGCCGCTACCGGCAGGTGGTCGCTGCCGTTGGCCGGGAGCACCCACGACCTCTCCGGGTCCATGCCGCGGACCAGGATCTGGTCGATGCGCACCACCGGGAACCTTGCCGGCCAGGTGAAGCCGAAGCCGTCCCCGGCCGCGTCCTGGGCCGAGCGCATCTGTGAGGTGATGTCGGCCAACGCGCGGTCGTCCATGGTGCCGTTGAGGTCGCCGAGCAGAACCACCCGGTTATTCGGATCGGCGGCGATGGCCTTGCCGAGGGCCTGCACGCCGATGTCTCGCGAGGCCGTCCAAAAGCCCGCCTTGGGATTCACCCGTATGGACCCCAGGTGGGCCACATACACCGTCAGCGGCCCGTGGTCCGTGGCCAGCGTGGTGCGCAGCGCCCGGTTCGAGGCCATCTCGCTGTCGACCGGCTTGGTGTCCGCCAGTGGCCCATAGTCCATGATGTCGATCGGCTTGGTGTCCGACAGCGGCAGCCTGCTCCACAGCCCGACCGTGCCCTGCACCGTGTGGTACGGGTACGCCTTCGCCAGCTCCTGCTCGTACGTGCCCGTGGCCTGCGGTGCCAGTTCCTCCAGGGCCAGCAGGTCCGCCCCGGTGGCGGCCAGGTCGCGAGCGGTGCCGGCCGGGTCGGGGTTGTCGGCGTTGACGTTTTGGCTGACCACGGTGAGGTCGCTCCCCGGATGGGACTTGTCGCGGAGCAGCCCGTCGAAGAGGTTCAGCCACACCATGACCGGTAGCAGCAGCGCGGCCACCGCGGTGGCGGAGCGGCGCCACAGCGCCCCGACCAGCAGGACCGGGATGAACAGGCCGAACCACGGCAGGCAGGTCTCCACCAAGCTCCCGAGGTTCCCGATCCGGTTCGGGATCTGCGCGTGCAGCAGCATGACCAGGCCGAGCAGCAGCGCCAGCATCGCGAGGACCAGGCCGCGCTTCCAGGGCCCCGGCCAGGAGCCGATGCCGATCGCCCGCTCATTGCCGGTCACTACTGGTTCGCGGTCGGACATGCCTCGATCAAGACAGCCGCCGTGTTGCCAGCACGTATGTGGTTCTTGATATGCCGACGATATGCTCCGGCTGGGATCATCGAGAGCATGCGGGTGTTGATCGTTGAGGACGAACCTCTCATGGCTGCCGCCATCCGCGATGGCCTCCGCCTGGAAGCGATCGCGGCCGACATCGCAGGTGACGGCGACACCGCTCTGGAGCTGCTGAGCGCCAACGCCTACGACATCGCCGTCCTCGACCGGGACATCCCCGGCCCCTCCGGTGACGAGATCGCCAGACGCGTCGTCGCCTCCGGGAGCGGCATGCCGATTCTCATGCTCACCGCTGCCGACCGTCTCGACGACAAGGCGTCCGGGTTCGGGCTCGGCGCCGACGACTACCTCACGAAACCGTTCGAGCTTCGAGAGCTGGTGCTCCGTCTCCGAGCGCTCGACCGCCGGCGGGCCCACAACCGGCCGCCGGTGCGTGAGATCGCCGGTCTGCGGCTGGATCCATTCCGTCGCGAGGTGTACCGCGACGGCCGCTACGTCGCGCTCACCCGGAAGCAGTTCGCGGTCCTCGAAATCCTCGTCGCGGCCGAAGGCGGTGTCATCAGCGCCGAGGACCTCCTCGAACGGGCGTGGGACGAGAACGCAGATCCGTTCACCAACGCCGTGCGCATCACGGTCTCGGCACTGCGCAAACGGCTCGGGGAACCGTGGATCATCGCCACCGTGGCCGGCGTCGGGTACCGCATCGATGCGCAACCGAACACGGGGCATGAAGGAGGAGACGGTGGCTAGAGCGCCGGGGTTGAGCGTTCGACTCAAGCTCACCCTCAGCTACGCAGGCTTCCTCATGGTCGCCGGGGCCTCGCTGCTCGCCGCCGTATGGGTCTTCCTCCTGCGTTACGTCCCCGAGAACGCGCTCATCAGCACCCCCGTTCCCGGCCCTTTTCCCATCCGGTCCAACCTCCTGCGCGTCTTCGCGCCGAGGGCGGCCATCGTGCTGGCGTCCCTGCTGGGGTTCGGTCTGGTGGGAGGGTGGCTTCTCGCCGGCCGGATGCTCGCCCCCGTCGTTCGCATCACGGACGCCACACGCATCGCCGCGACCGGATCGCTCTCCCACCGAATCCGGCTACCGGGCCGAAAAGATGAGTTCCGCGAGCTCGCCGACGCCTTCGACACCATGCTGGCGCGGCTCGAGGCACAGGTCGCCGAACAGCAGAGATTCGCCGCCAATGCCTCCCACGAACTGCGCACCCCGCTGGCGGTCACGCAGACACTTCTCGACGTGGCCCGCA
>JAUZEY010000061.1 GCA_030838785.1 Actinomycetota bacterium
GGACGAAGTCGTTGACCTCGGCCTCGGACAGCTTCTGGCCCGGGGCGAGCTTGGAGACCATGTAGTTGGACGCGGCCGTGAGCACCTTGTTCCCCTGCTGGCAGACGGTCTTGGCCCGGGCGAGGTAATCGGCCTTCGAGATGCCCTTCGACCCGCCGCCCCCGCAGGCGGACGCCGACACCGTCAGACACGCCGCACCCAGCAGCGCCGCCACCCGACGCGTCATCGTCCTCCTCACCGGCCCCTCCTCTCGCCTTTGGTCACGCTAGTGCCGAGGCGGTCGCCGGTGCGCCGGCCGGTGGCGGATTTGTTCGCCCTCGCGGCCTCTCCGGTACGGTCGGCCGGATGACAACGCCGGGCTGGGCCGCCCATCTGCCCCGCCCTGCCGGCGGCGATGCCGGGGCTTCCCCGGTGCCTCCGGCCCCGCCGGGCGACACCCTGCCGGCGGCGTGGGCGGCCCGCTTCGAGGCGGCGCCCGACCGCCCCGTCCTGTGGGAGGAGCGCCGGGGGTGGATCCGGGCCGGCGACCTCGACCGGGCCAGCCGGCGGGTGGCCGGGCGCCTCGCTGCCGCCGGCCTCGGCCCGGGTGACCGGATCCTCATGAGCGCCGCCACGTCCGTCGAGCTGGTCGAGGCCCATGTGGGCGC
Source organism: Actinomycetota bacterium (assembly GCA_030838785.1). Classification (GTDB taxonomy): domain Bacteria; phylum Actinomycetota; class Acidimicrobiia; order IMCC26256; family BP-133; genus BP-133. The sequence continues at coordinate 648 of JAUZEY010000061.1, forward strand.
CCTGCGGCTCGGGCTGGTGGTGGTGCCGGCCAACACCGCCTACCGGGAGCGGGAGATCGCCCACGTCGTGGGCGACTGCAACCCCCGGGCCGCCGTGGTCGACGACGCCGAGCGCGCGGGCTGGATCCGGCGGGCCGGCGCCGACGTCCTCGTCGTCGGACCCGACGTCGACGGCGCCCGCGACGGCGGCGGCGGCGGCCGCGGCGGGCCCGGCCCGAGGTCCGCGGCGCTCGATGCCGCCGCCCCCGGGGACCCGGCGCTGATCGGCTACACGTCGGGGACGACCGGCACCCCCAAGGGCGCCGTGCTGTCCCACGCCAACCTGCTGGCGTCGTCGGAATCCGTCCGCCTCGCCTGGCGGTGGACGGCCGACGACCGGCTCGTGCTGGCCCTGCCGCTGTTCCACATCCATGGCCTCGGCGTCGGGCTGCACGGGACGCTGCTGGCCGGAGCGTCCGCCGTCCTCCTCCCCCGCTTCGACCCCGGCGCCGTCCTCGACGCCACCGCCGCCCACGGGGCCACCCTGTTCTTCGGGGTTCCGACGATGTACGCCCGGCTGGCCGACTCGCCCGGGCTGGCCGGGCTCGGGCGGCTGCGGCTGTGCGTGTCGGGCTCGGCGCCGCTCCCGCCGGCGGTGTTCGAGCGGCTCGCGGCCGGCAGCGGGCAGCGGGTGCTGGAGCGCTACGGCATGACCGAGACCGGGATGAACGTCTCGAACCCCTACGACGGCGAGCGCCGGCCGGGCACCGTGGGCTTCCCCCTCCCCGGGGTCGAGCTCCGCCTGGCTCGCGCCCGGGGGACGGGGGGTGTTCCCCCGACAACGGCGGCGCGAGCCGCCAGAGTCGGCGAGATCGAGCTCCGGGGGCCCAACGTGTTCGGGGGTTACTGGGGCCGTCCGGAGGAGACGGCGGCCGCCTTCACCGCCGACGGGTGGTTCCGGACGGGCGACATCGGCGAGCACGACGCCGCCGGCTACCTCCGCCTCGTCGGGCGGGCCCGGGAACTGATCATCACGGGCGGGCTGAACGTCTATCCCCGGGAGGTGGAGGACGTTCTGCGGGAGCACCCGGCCGTGGCCGATGTGGCGGTGGCCGGCGTCCCCGACGCCGAGTGGGGCGAGGTCGTCACCGCCTGGGTCGTGCCGGCCCGGTCGACGGCCCCGCCGGCCGACGCCGAACTGCTCGGGTTCGCCGCCGAGCGCCTGGCCCGCTTCAAGTGCCCCCGCCGGGTCGTCGTCGTCGACGCCCTTCCCCGCAACGCCTTGGGGAAGGTGCTCCGCCACGAACTCCGCCCCGGCGGCTCGGATTGACAGGCCGGCGGGGAGCCCCGTACCGTCCCGAAACGCAGATCAGGGAAGTCCGGTGGAAGACCGGCGCTGTCCCGCAACTGTGACCGGGGAGCACCCCCACCTCCCGCCGCCGGCTCGTCGAGCGGCGGTCGGGAACAAGCCACTGGCTCCGGCCGGGAAGGCGGTGGGGGCGGCCGTGATCCGGGAGCCAGGAGACCTGACTGCCGGAAGGGGCCGACCCTGAGGAGACGCGTGGACGTCGGGAGCTACTGCTTTTGGGGGGACACCCCCGGACCCCCCGGGCTATCGCCATCCGGGCGAGCGAGGTGATCACGCTCGTGCTCGGCGGTGTGCGGTCGGGGAAGTCGGAGGTGGCCGAACGGCTGGCCGGCCCCGGCCCGGGCACCTACCTGGCCACCGGCCTCGTGGCGCCCGGCGACGACGACTTCGCCGACCGGGTAGCCCGGCACCGGGCCCGCCGTCCGCCGGCCTGGGTGACCGTCGAGGAGCCCCGGGGGGTGCCGGAGGTCCTGGCCAGCCTCCACGGGCCCGTCCTGCTCGACGCCCTCGGCACCTGGGTCGCCAACGACCTCCGGCCCGATATCGACGGCCTGGTCGACGCGCTGGTGAGCCGGCGGGGCGACACGGTGGTGGTGTCGGAGGAGGTCGGTCTCGGCGTCCACCCGGTGAGTGAGGTCGGCCGCCTGTTCGCCGACGTCCTCGGCGAGGCCAACCGCCGGGTCGCCGACGTCGCCGACCGCTGCCTCCTGGTCGTCGCCGGCCGGGTGATCGAACTCCCCGCCGGAGCGGGATGCCCGAGCGCCGGAGACGGCCCCGTTCCGCCGGGCCCTCCCGACGAAGGCGGCCCCATTCCGACGAGCCCTCCCGACGAAGGCGGGCGGCGCGGCGGCCCCGCTCCGACGAGCCCACGAGAGGGCGAGCGGCGGCCAGGGTCGGAGGGGCCCGGCGATGCGGTTCCGGCCGGCGCCGGCGCTGGCGTTTCCATGGAAACGTTCGGGCCTGCCGTCGGCGGGCTGCGGCAGGCGGTCGGTTTCCTCACCCCGTTGGGCGGACCGGCCGCGCCGGGCCCAGCGGCGCTGGCCTGGTTCCCGCTGGTGGGAGCGCTGCTCGGGTTGGCGCTGGGCGGAATCTGGTGGGGCACCGAGGATCGGCTCGGGCCCCTGGCGGCGGCCGCCCTGGTGGTGGTGGCCGACCTGGCCCTGACCGGAGCCCTCCACTTCGACGGCCTGCTCGACAGCGCCGACGGCCTGCTCCCCCACCTGCCCGCCGAACGCCGCCTGGCGGTGATGGGCGATCCGCACGTCGGTGCCTTCGCCGTCGCCGCCGGCGGAAGTGCTCTGCTCCTCCGCACCGCCGCCCTGGCCGCCCTCGGAGCGGCCCGCCCCCTGCTGCTGGCCGCCCTCTGGGGCCTGGCCCGTACGGCGATGGCCGTCACCGCGCTGTCCGGCCGCTACGCCCGCGGCCACGGCCTCGCCTCGTCGTTCCTGCCCGGGCACGGCGAGGCCGCGGCGGTGGTGGTGCCGGCCGTGGTGGGCGCGGTCCTTGCCGTCGGCTTGGCCGCCGCCGACGATCTGCGCTGCGTCATCGCCGTACTCGCCGCCGGGTTGGGGGCAGCCGGCGTGGCCGCTGTTGCCCGCCGCCGGATCGGCGGCTTCACCGGCGACACCCTTGGCGCGGCCGGAGTCGTCGCCGAGACCGCCGGTCTCCTCGTCGCTGCGGCGGTGCTGCGATGACCTGGGGCGGCGACGGGCAACCACCGTCGCTCGCCGGGGCGCGCCGCGGCGCCAGGGGTCGTTCACTCGCCGCCGGAGCCGGGTTGGTGGCGGACCGTCTGCTCGGTGAACCGCCGGGAGCGCTGCACCCGGTGGCCGCCTTCGGACGAACGATGCTCGCGCTCGAGCGGCGCCTCCGGACCGAGTCCCAGTTCCGCTCGGACACGGGCTCGGGCACCCATCGCCGGGCGCCGATCGCGAAACCGCGGGCGCAGTCGTGGCGGGACGGTCGCGGCGCCGGAGCCGGCTATGCCCTGGCCGGTGTCGGGCTCGGATGGGCGGCGGGCTTCGGTCTGGGGCCGTCATTTCCCGCCGCGGCGGTGGCCAGCTGGCTCGTGGTCGCGGGGCGGGCGCTGGGCGACGAGGCCCGGGCGGTCGGGGCCCGGCTGGCCGAGGATGACCTCGACGGGGCCCGCCGGAGGCTGCCGGCGCTCGTCGGGCGCGACCCGGAGAGTCTCGACGCCAAGGGCGTGGCCCGGGCGGTGGTCGAGTCGGTGGCCGAGAACACGGTCGACGCCGTTGTGGCGCCGGCCTGCTGGGCCGCCCTCGGCGGCGCCGCCGGCGCCGGTTGGTACCGGGCGGTGAACACCCTCGACGCCATGGTCGGCCACCGCAACGAGCGCTACGCCCGGTTCGGCTGGGCCGCCGCACGACTCGACGACGCCGCCAACTGGATCCCGGCCCGGCTGACGGCGCTGCTGGTGGCGGCGGTCCGGCCCCGGCAGGCCCGGGACGTGCTCGCCGCCCTGGCGCGGCCGCCCGCCCATCCCAGCCCCAATGCCGGTGTGGCCGAAGCGGCCTTCGCCGCTGCCCTCGGCCTCCGCCTCGGCGGCGACGCCATCTACGCCGGCCGGGTCGACCCCCGCCCCGCCTTCGGATCCGGGCGTCCCCCGGAGCCGCCCGACATCGACGCCGCCGTCGACCTCTCCCGGGACGTGACCCTCCTCCTGGCCGCCCTGCTGGCCACCCCCGCCGTCCTCAACCGCCTGCGCCACCCGGCGCCCCGCCTCGATCGCGCGCACCCGGGGGATACAGCGCCGTGACCTCACTCCTGCTCGACCAGACCGGCGTTCCGCACCGCGGTAAAGCCCCGGTCAGGAACGCCAGTTGCACCGGATCCCAAACCGGCGTTCCTCACCGCGGCCCAACCGCGGTCAGGAACGCCGGTTGGGTGGGGGGTGCGGGGTGAGGGGACAGCGGGTCATGGCGCCGGCGGGGGTCGTTCCCGCCGCGGGGGCGCATGGCGGGGACGGCGAACGGGTGGCAGTGGCGCTGGGCTGCGACCCGGGCGAGATTCTCGACCTGTCGGCCAGCCTCAATCCGGATGCGCCGGACGTGGCGGCGCTGGCGGCGGGGAGGCTCGACAGCTTGGGGCGCTATCCCGATCCGGCGGCGGCGACGGCGGCGATGGCGGCGGCGCTCGGGACCCAACCGGACCGGGTGCTGCTCACCAACGGAGGGGCGGAGGCCATCGCCCTGGTGGCGGCCGATCTGGGTCGGGCGGCGGTGGCCCGTCCGGCGGAGTTCTCGCTCTACGCCCGGCATCTGGCCGAGGTCGTCGACCCGGCCGAGGAGCCGGCCGCGCCCCGGTTCCGCTCCAACCCCAACAACCCGACCGGTCGGCTGGCCGCCGCCGGGGACACCGCCGCCGTGTGGGACGAGGCCTTCTATCCCCTGGCCACCGGCGTCTGGACCCGGGGCGACGTCCCCGCCGGCCGGGCGGCGATCGCCGTCGGATCGCTGACCAAGGTCTTCGCCTGCCCGGGCCTGCGCGCCGGGTACGTGTACGCCGACGCGGCGATCATTTCCCGGCTGGCCGCCCGCCAGCCGCGGTGGGCGCTCAACGGGCTGGCCGCCGCCCTCGTTCCCGACCTGCTGGATCGGGCCGAGCTCCCGGCCTGGGCCGCGGCCACCGCCCGGCGGCGGGCGGCGCTGACCGCCGCCCTTCCGGGGGTCGAGCCCTCCGACGCCAACTTCGCCCTCATGCGCGTCGACGAAGGCGCCGCCGCCGCCCGGGCCCGCCTGGCCCGTCACCGCGTCCTGGTGCGGGACTGCACGAGCTTCGGCCTTCCGGACCACATCCGGGTCGCCGTCCCCGACGAGGCCGGTCTGGCCCATCTGGTCGACGCCTGGGAGCGCCGGTGACCGCCGACCGCCCCGCCCCGGGCCCGCTCCCCGGACTGCGGGGCGCGCTGATGGTGTGCGGCACGAACAGCGACGCCGGGAAGAGCCGGGTCGTGACGGGGCTCTGCCGGGCCCTCGCCCGCCGGGGAGTGCGGGTGGCGCCGTTCAAGGCCCAGAACATGGCGCTCAACTCCTACGTGACCCGCAGCGGACACGAGATCGGACGGGCCCAGGGGGTGCAGGCGCTGGCCGCCGGCGTCGAACCCGAGGTCGACATGAACCCCATCCTGCTCAAGCCGTCGAGCGACCGCACCAGCCAGGTGATCGTGGAGGGCGTTCCGGCCGGGCACCTCGACGCCGTCGCCTACCACGCCGCCAAGCCGGCCCTGCGGGCGACCGTGCTCGGCGCCCTCGACCGGCTCCGGGCCCGCTTCGACGTGGTGCTGCTGGAAGGGGCGGGCAGCCCGGCCGAGATCAACCTCCTCGACGGGGACCTCGTCAACCTGTGGCTGGCCCACGCCGCCGGCCTCCCCGCCGTCGTCGTCGGCGACATCGACCGGGGCGGCGTGTTCGCCTCGCTCTACGGCACCGTCGCCCTCCTCCCCGACCACCTCCGGAGCTGCGTGAAAGCGTTTGTGATCAACAAGTTCCGGGGCGACCCGGCGCTCCTGGCCCCCGGTCTCGCCGACCTCGAGGCCCGCACCGGCGTTCCCACCCTCGGGGTCCTGCCCTGGGTCGACGGCCTTCACCTCGACGCCGAGGACAGCCTGGCCCTGCGCCGGCCGTGGGGCTCCGGCGACGGTGACACCGGCCCCGCCGACGGCGACCGCCACACCGGCGGCATCCTCGATGCGGCCGTCGTCCGCTTCCCCCGCATCTCGAACTTCACCGACGTCGACGCCCTCGGCGTCGAGCCCGGTGTCGGCGTCCGCTGGGTCACCCGGCCCGCCGAGCTCGGCGACCCCGACCTCGTCATCCTGCCCGGCACCAAGGCCACCGTCGCCGACTTGGCCTGGCTGCGGTCGCAGGGACTCGATGCCGCCCTCGCCGCCCTCCCCCCGTCCACGACGGTCCTCGGGATCTGCGGCGGTTACCAGATGCTCGGCCGGTCCATCGACGACGGCGTCGAGAGCGGGGAGGGCACCGTCGCCGGCCTCGGCCGCCTCCCCGTCACCACCCGGTTCGAGACGACCAAGGTCACCCGGCCCCGGCGGGGCCGGGCCCTCGACCGGGCCGTGACCGGCTACCAGATCCACCACGGGCGCACGGCGTCGCAGGCGCCGTGGGTCGAACTCCACGACGAGTGGGGAGCCGACGCCGAGGGCGCCACCTCGGCCGACGGAGCGGTGATCGGCACCAGCCTCCACGGGCTCTTCGAATCCGACGCCTTCCGCACTGCGTTCGTCGGGGCCGTGGCCGCCCGGCGGGGCAAGGCGTTCCGGGCTTCGGAAGTGTCCTTCGGCGCGGCCCGGGAGGCCCAGTTCGACCGTCTCGCCGACCTCGTCGAGGCCCACCTCGACATGGCCGCCATCGAGGATCTCGTCGCCGCCGGCGTCCCGGCCGACGCATCCGGCGAACGCCCCGCCCGTCGCGCCGCCGACTGCGCCGCCCGACCCCCGGCCGATCGCTCCCCGCTCGCCGTGCCCGTCCCGAACCCGGAGTACCCGTGATCCTCTTCCTGTCCACCGCCGACACCGAGATCCTCGCCCTGCGGGCCGCCATCGAGATGCTGCCGGACGGGTTCCCGGCCGTCCGGGCCGGGTCGCCGGCGGCAATGGAGGTGGCCCCGCCGCTCGACGGCGTCGATGCCGTCGTCGTCCGGCTCCTCGGTGGGCGCCGGGCGTGGGAAGCGCCGTTCGATGCCCTCGCCCGCGCCTGCACCGCCGCCGGCGTCGCCCTGCTGGCCTTCGGCGGCGAGTCGGCCCTCGACCCGGAGCTGACCGCCGCCTCCACGGTCGGAGCGGCCGTCATCGGTGCCGCCCTCCCGTACCTGTTGCACGGCGGCCCGGCCAACACCGCCAACCTGCTGCGGTTCGTGGCCGACGAGGTGCTCGGAGCCACACCGCCGCGGGGGTACGGGCCGCCGCAGCCCGTCCCCGACGAGGGGCTCTACCGCGGCGGGCCCGACGACCCGTCGTTCGACCCGGCCCGGCCCACGGTCGGGGTCGTCTTCTACCGGGCCCACCTCCTGGCCGGGAACACCTCGTTCGTCGACGACCTCTGCGCCGCCCTCCGGGACCGGGGCACCAACCCGCTGGCCTGCTGGTGCTACTCGCTCCGCCCCGACGAGCGGGGCGACGTGCCGGTCGTCACCCGGTTCCTCGAAGGTCGGGTGGACGCCGTCGTCACCACGGTCCTGGCCATGGGCCAGTCCGGCCCGGAGGCCGACTCGTGGGACGTGCCGGTGCTGGCCCGCCTCGACGTGCCCGTCGTGCAGGCCGTGGCCGCCACCACCAGCCGGGCGGCCTGGGAGGAGAACGACGTCGGCCTCTCCCCCCTCGACACCGCCTGGTCGGTGGCTCTGCCCGAGTTCGACGGCCGGATCATCTCGGTTCCCTTGTCGTTCAAGGAGATCGTCGACGACGGCGACGATCTCGGCCTGCCGGTCGTCGCCTACCGGACCGTGCCCGACCGGGTCGCCCGAGTGGCCGGCACCGCGGCGCGCCTCGCCGCCCTCCGGCACAAACCCAATCAGGACAAGCGGATCGCCCTTGTCCTCTCCGCCTACCCGACGAAGCGGGGCCGGATCGGAAACGCCGTCGGGCTCGATACACCGGCGTCGATCATCGGGCTGCTCCACGCCCTGGCCGGCGCCGGCTACCGGGTTGACGGCATCCCCGCCGACGGCGACACGCTCATGGCCGAACTCATCGACCGCTTCTCCTACGAGAAGGAGTCGCTCACCACCGCCCAACTCGAACGGGCGGTCGGCGCGGTCGACGCCGCCGACTACGCCGCCTGGTTCGCCGAGCTCCCCAAAGCCTTACGGGACAACGTGGTCGAGCACTGGGGCGAGCCGCCCGGCTCCGTCTATCTCCACGACGGGGCCATCCGCCTGGCCGGCCTCGATCTCGGGAACGTGCTGGTGATGGTGCAGCCACCCCGGGGTTTCGGCGAGAACCCCATCGCCGTCTATCACTCCCCGGAACTGCCGCCGACCCACCACTACCTGGCCGCCTACCGGTGGCTGGAGCGGACGTGGGGAGCCGACGCCGTCGTCCACGTCGGCAAGCATGGCAACCTGGAGTGGTTGCCGGGGAAGGGAGTCGGCCTGTCGGCGGCCTGCGGGCCCGACGCCACCCTCGGCGACCTCCCGCTCGTCTACCCGTTCGTGGTCAACGATCCCGGCGAGGGCACGCAGGCCAAGCGCCGGGCCCACGCCGTGGTGATCGACCACCTCGTCCCGCCCATGACCAGGGCCGAGGTCTACGACGACCTGGCCCGCCTCGAGCGGCTCCTCGACGAGTACTACCAGGTGTCGACGCTCGACCCGGCCAAGCTCCCGGGCCTGCGGGCCCAGATCTGGGAGCTGTGCGAGCGGGCCGCCCTCGACCACGACCTGGGCCGGGGGCCAGGGGGTGTCCCCCTGACAACGGCGGCGGGAGCCGCCAAGGGCAGCGAGTCGGCCCCCGGCGACGAGGACTTCGACGGCTTCCTCCTCCATCTCGACGGCTACCTCTGCGAGCTGAAGGACGCCCAGATCCGCGGCGGCCTCCACATCCTCGGCCGTCCGCCGGAGGACGACGCCGAGATCGACCTGCTGGCCGCCCTGTTGCGCCTCCCCCAGGGTTCGGTACCGTCGCTGCGGGCCGCCGTGGCCGACGGGCTGGGCCTCGACCTTGCTTCGTTGCTGGCCGAGCCGGGCCGCCGCCTCGACCCGTCCGAGGCGGCCAACCGCCCCGCCCGGGGGATGGGGGGTGTCCCCCCGACAGGGGCGGCGGGAGCCGCCAAGGAGGGACCGATCGAGGCTTGGGCGACGGCGTCGGACGCCATCGACGTCGTTGACGCCGAGGCCAAGCGCCTCCTGCGCGCCGGCCGCGACGCCGGCTGGCCGTCCGAACCGGCGTTCCTTTACCGGAATACAGCGGAAATCGAACGCCGGAACGCGGGGGCGGCCGGACCAGCCGCAACTGGCGTTCCTTTACCGGAATACAGCGGAAATCGAACGCCGGAACGCGCCGACGACGCCCTCGGGCGGGCGCTGCGGTTCGCGGGAGAGGTGCTCGTGCCGCGGCTCCGGCAGACGACCGACGAGGTCACCAACACGCTCCGGGCGTTGGACGGGCGGTATGTGCCGGCGGGCCCGTCCGGCGCCCCCACCCGGGGGATGGCGCACGTGCTGCCGACGGGGCGGAACTTCTACTCCGTCGACCCGAAGACCCTGCCCACCAAGGCGGCGTGGGACGTCGGGCGGGCCCTGGCCGACGCCGTCTGCGCCCGCCACCGGGCCGAGACCGGGCAGTGGCCGGCCTCCGTCGGGCTCGTCGTCTGGGGGACGGCGGCCATGCGGACCCACGGCGACGACATCGGCGAAGCCCTCGCCCTGCTCGGCGCCCGTCCCGTATGGGCCGAGGAGTCGGGTCGGGTCGTCGGCGTGGAGCCCGTCCCCCTCGAGGAGCTCGGCCGGCCCCGCATCGACGTGACGCTGCGGATCAGCGGGTTCTTCCGGGACGCCTTCCCCCACCTGGTGCACCTCGTCGACGAGGCGATCGAGTTGGTCCGCTCCCTCGACGAGCCGGCCGAACTCAACCACGTGCGGGCCAACGGCGACGACCATCGCATCTTCGGCGCCAAGCCCGGCGCCTACGGGTCGGGCATCCTCGCCCTCCTCGACTCCAAGGACTGGGAGAGCGACGACGACCTCGCCACCGTCTACCTG
>JAUZEY010000066.1 GCA_030838785.1 Actinomycetota bacterium
GATGGGGCTGGCGCTCCTGGACGTCGCGGACGTGATCCGCCCGCATCCGGAGGTGGTGGATTTTCTGCAGCACGTCGAGGACGAGGGCTTCCTGGACGAGCTGGTGGAGCTCGAGGGTGGGCGGGAAGCGCGAGACGCCATCCAGGCCTACCTCGATAAGTACGGCTTGCGCTGCGTCGGCGAGATCGACATCTCGAGGCCGCGTTGGAGCGAACGCCCCACCACGCTCGTGCCGATGATCCTCGGCAACATCAAGAACTTCGAGCCGAGGGCCGGCGAGCGCCGCTTCGAGCAGGGGCGGCAGGAGGCACGGGAGAAGGAACAGGAGCTGCTGGAGCGCTTGCGGGTCCTGCCGGACGGCGAGGGGAAGGCCGAAGAGGTCAAGCGGATGATCGACCGGGTCCGCACCTTCATCGGGTACCGGGAGTATCCGAAGTACGGCATGGTCAGCCGCTACTTCGTGTACAAGCAGGCCTTGTTGGGTGAGGCCGAGCGCCTCGTGCAGGCCCATGTGCTTCGTGAGAAGGAAGACATCTTCTACCTCACGTTCTCCGAGCTCCACGACGTCGTGCGCACGAACCAAGCGGATGACCGGCTCATCCGCCAGCGCAAGGACGCGTTCAGGTCGTACCAGGCGCTCACGCCGCCCCGGGTGCTCACGTCGGATGGTGAGGGCATCGCCGGGTTGTACCGACGCGACGATTTGCCGGCCGGCGCGCTGGTCGGCTTAGCCGTTTCTGCCGGGACCATCGAGGGGCGGGCCCGCGTCATCCTCGACATAGCCGAGGCCGATCTCGAAGCGGGCGACATCCTGGTCACCGCCTACACGGACCCCAGCTGGACGCCCCTGTTCATCGCCATCAAAGGCCTGGTGACGGAGGTGGGGGGCCTCATGACCCACGGCGCGGTGATCGCCAGGGAGTACGGCCTGCCGGCCGTGGTGGGGGTGGAGCATGCCACCCGGCTGATCCGGGATGGGCAGCGGATCCGCGTGCATGGGACGGACGGGTACGTCGAGATCCTGCCCTAGGGTTTGCGTTGTTTCATCGGTACTTATCCACCCGGGAGCGGCTCGAGGCCTTCGAGGGCGCCGAGGACCGCGTCGGCGACCCATCGCATGGACCGGCCGGGGACCCGTTCGTGCTCGGTCAGGATGCCACCGTCCTCGAGCCGCCGGATGAGGTTGAGCGCCCCCTGGGGGGTCACGTCGAGGCGGTGGGCGACGAAGTTCGTCGTGAGGACGGGGTTCTCGAAGACGAGGTCGACGACCTCGCCGGCTCGGCTCCGGGTGCGGGCGGCGGCCTGCCGGTATTGCTCCCGCAGGTCGGCCAGCCGTTCGGCCCGCCGGATGGCGTCGCCGGCCTGCACCGCGACTGCTCGGAGGAAGAATTGGGTCCACTCCTCGATCTCGCCCCGTTCCCGGACGGCCTGGAGGCGGTCGTAGTAGTCGCTCCGGTGCGCTTCGAAGTAGGCCGAGATGTAGAGCAAGGGGTCGGGGAGCAGGTCCTGCTCGACCATGTAGAACACGATGAGCAGCCGGCCCAGCCGGCCGTTCCCGTCGAGGAACGGGTGGATGGTCTCGAACTGGTAGTGGAGCAGGGCGCACTTGACCAGCGGCGGGATGGGAACGTCCTCGTGGATGAACCGCTCCCAGTCGGTGAGGGCACGGTGCATCTCGTCGACCGGGGGCGGCACGAAGATCGCTGTCTCGGGTCGGTTGTCGGGCGAACCGATCCAGTTCGGGGAGCGGCGGACCTCGCCGGGGAGCCGTTCCTGGCCCCGCACGCCTCGGAGCAGCTCCTCGTGGATGGAGCAGAGCAGCCGCATCGAGATCGGGAGCCGAGCGAGCTCTGTCAGTCCCCGCTCCAGTGCCCGGATGTAGTTGGTCACCTCCCGTACTTGCCCGGTTTCGTCGCCCAGAGCGGTTGCGTCGAAGACGTCGGAGAGCGACGCCTGGGTGCCCTCGATGCGGGAGCTCGCCAGCGCTTCGCGGGCGACGTAAGGACGGACGAGCAGATGGGGGTTCGGGAGCAGCCGGCCGGCGCCGGCCAGTCGGCCCAGCGCGCGGTCCGCCTCGGACAGCAGCAGCACGGTCTGGTCGCCGAGCGAGAATCGACGGGGAAGGGCCGCGGGCACGAAGGTGTAGAACCCGTGGGCTCCGGGCGTCTTGACGACGACCCCGAGCGTCGAAGCCGAAAAGCTCGTTGGGTCCATCCACCTAAGCTACAACGAAAGCCGCCCTTTCGTTGTAGCTCTCTGCTCAAGCCCCAACATCAGTTGAAGCTCGAGCCAACCGCCCGGCGCCGCAGTCACACCAAGAAAGAGGCAATGCGGATCCTCAAGCGCCAACTCTCGAACCTCGTGTACAGGCGCATGATCGCCGACATCACAGCGAGAGACGCCGCGGCGTCAACCCGCGAGGCCGCTGCATAGAGCCCGTCTCGACGCTCCGGGTTGACATAGGAGCTACACGTCCGCGCCACCACCCCGTCTGGCATCATGTGCTCGCCCACCGAGCAGAGAGAGGGAGGCAGCCAAATGCTGCGTTCGCCGGAGGAGCTCGACCCCACGTTCACGAAGGCCTTTAACGCCGGTGACACCGACACGATCGCCGCGCTTTATGATCCGAGCGCGGTGTTCGTGCTCCCGGGCGGTGAAGTCATCGAAGGGCTGGAAAGCATCGGCCAGAGCATGAAGGAGTTTCTGACGCTGCAGCCCCGCATCGACTTGCAGACGCAGTCGGTGCTCCGGTCGGGCGACACGGCCCTCGTTCACTCCACCTGGACTCTGGCGGGCACCGGGCCTGATGGCAGCGCCGTCGAGATGGCCGGCAACTCCAGGGTGGTACTGCGCCAACAAGGCGACGGCTCCTGGCGCACCGTGATCGACGACCCGGGCTGGGTCGCCGGCTGATCTGACCCGCTGCGGCATGACCCGTCCTTCGTTCATGCCCCCCGGGGACACGACCGCGCAACCCGTCCCGGAGCGGCACTTAGTCTTCGTCAGTGGGCTCCTGAGCCTCCGCCTGTCCGGGTCCAGCGGGGCTTACGGGGCGCCGGGGCTCCTGGACCCCTGCGGTGCCGTCACCTTCGATCAGTCGGGGTGGGGCACCTCTCGGATCTAGCCGCACCTTGACTCGCCACGAGCCCGCTGCCCGCCTGGCGTTCTCTAGACGGGAGGGCTCCGGCGGAGAAGGGAACCAGACGACGATGGTCTTGCGGAACAAGCCCAACCGGCAGCGGTAGGCCGCTCCCCGAACTGCCTGAGCGAGGTCGACCGGCTCCCCGTCGGGGCCAACCACGTTCCGAGTGGCCCGCATGACGTTCATCGCGACGTCATCCCGCCGGCCCCAGCGGATCGGACGATAGGACGACGGACCGGTCACGAGATCAGCTTGCCTGGACCGCCGTCGCAGCGGCGATGCGCTCCACGACCGCAGGGTCGACTTCCTTCACGGCCCAGGGGTTCGGTCGACTCGTCATAGACACGCTCCGACCTCGCAGACAGGCCGGTCGGCGGGACGCCTCGGCCTCGAGTTCGGCGATCAGAGCGTCGTGCCACTGGTCGTCCTGATCACGCCGGTCGGCCCAGGCACGACTCTCGTGCACGAGTCGCTTGGCGTCCGCCAACGGCAACCGCAGAACCTCGACCGTCGCCCGGATGCAGTCGATCTTCGAGAACCCTTCGGCGCGGAGGTTTTCCAGGATGGCGTCCCAGCGGGAACCCGCTGGCCCGGACTTCCGGGACAAGCTCTCGCCGCAAGACCCGCAGGAGTGCCGGGGCGCCAACCGAGGCTCGCGGCGTACCGCTGGGAAAGACGGCCACGTCGCGGAGGTGGAGCGTGGTGCCGGCGATCTCGATCTCGGCGAGCAGCTCGAGCCGGACAGGACCGATCTCGGTCGCCCACTCGAACAGACCGCCAGGCTCGATCCTCACGGAAGCGGCCGTTGGACCATCACCGGAGGGGAACGATCTTGTGGGGCGGCGGCTCAGAGGCCACGTGGCGAGCGGCCCGGAAGACCTCGTCGAGGCGCTCGGTCATGGCCTCGTTCAGGGACGGGAACAGATGGCCGTAGACGTCCATCGTGACCATGATCGAGGAGTGCCCGAGGCGCTCCTGGATGACCTTGGGATGGGCGCCGAGCCCGATCAGGATTGGGGCGCAGGTGTGACGGAGGTCGTGGACTCGGAGGCCTTCGGGCAGCCCCGGCCTCAGCACCGCCGGGCGGAAGTAGCGCTTGTGGAGAAGGCTGCGCCGGAGGGGACCGCCCATGGGGGCCGTGAAGACGTACTCCTCCGCGCCGAGCGGCCGGCCAGCCTCGTGGCTGCGGCCGGCGAGGTAGCGGGCCGGGTCGTCGCACAGGAACCTGGGTAGCGTGTCCACCGTCCGGCGGATCCTCGGCGTAGCCCTCGTGGCTCTCGCCCGCTGACCCGACAAGTTCACGAGCGGAATCGGCACGCGTCCGAGCGACGGCTCTCAGTTTCTCGGCACCGATCGTCCCGCTCTAGCGGCACGATCGGTGCCGAGATCCGCCGGGCGGCCTGTGCTCGAAAATGCCGGTTACGCGCCCTGCCAAATCCCGGACAGCGGCCTTGGATACTCGGCCGAGGGGTTGGGGCCGTCGAGTCCCGGATCGGGCCGGCGGAAACCGGAACCAACCCTTGGTTGTCGGCGTCTCATGGCCGTGGGCGTTCGAACGAGGTGGGTCTCGGTGGTGTGCTTCGTCGCCGCGGTCGGCCTCTTGCCCGCATGTGGACAGGGTGCGTTCAAGAGGGCCGCCACCTCGCCGAGCCTGGCGACGAGCACCGAGCCGCCGTGCCCGGCGGGCGATCCAATCCGAGCCGTGGCGGCCGTCGCCGAACATCTTCGGGCCGGGTGGCTTCCGGACGGCTTCCGGCTCACCGGCGGGCAGGAGGAGAACCCGACCCTCATCATCGAGTACGGCCGGGCGGGCGCCGGGAACCAGCCCCGTGTGGACATCTCGCGGCACCTCACCACGGATCCGCCGGAGTCCCGGGTGGCCGTCGGTCGCACCGAGCCGGTGCGGATCCATGGGCAACCGGGGATCATCAGCCGCGGCTCGCCGGCGACTCCCGGGAGCACGCCGGAGATCGTCGCGTGGCACGAGCGGCCGGACGTCGTGCTGACGGTGGTGGCGTTCGGCTTCGGCCGCGCCGACGCCGTTCACGTTGCCGAAGGCCTCGACTACGACCCCGGGACGCCCGGTCCGACCGTCGCCGGGCCCGCACCGCACCCGCCGCCCCGGTGCGGTGTCCTGCCGCCCGGTGCCCGGACCCGCCAGGACATGCTCAAGACGTTCGGGCAGCCCGGCGTCACGGCTGCGGCCAAGCTGGTCCGGCTGTCCGACCTCCAGCGACTCCAGCCCACCGGGTGGTGCGACAACTCGCCGTGCCCGACCCGGCTCGTCCTGTGGATGATCCTCCAGACCGGGCCACCGGGATCGTTCCCGCACTCCTGTCCGGCG
>JAUZEY010000082.1 GCA_030838785.1 Actinomycetota bacterium
CCCCAGCTCGACGCCTTCAAGGCCATCGCCGACCGCTACGGCGCCCAGCTCCGGCTGACCCGCCTGCGCCCGTCGGGGCGGGGCGCCGACGTGTGGGACGAGCTGCACCCGACCGCCGCCCAGCAGCGCGAGCTGTACGACTGGCTGCTGGCCCACGGCGAGGGCGTCCTCACCGGCGACTCCTTCTTCCACCTGGCCGGCTACGGCGAAGCGCTGCCGGGCCTCAACCTCTGCGGTGCCGGACGGGTCGTGTGCCTCATCGATCCCGTCGGCGACGTGTACGCCTGCCCGTTCGCCATCCACGACGCCTTCCGGGCCGGCAACGTCCGCTCGGCCTCCGGCTTCGCCGGGGTGTGGCGGGAATCGGAGCTGTTCCGTTCGCTGCGCGAGCCGCAGTCGGGCGGCGCCTGCGCCGCCTGCTCCGCCTACGACTCCTGCCGGGGCGGCTGCATGGCGGCCAAGTTCTTCACCGGCCTGCCGCTCGACGGTCCCGACCCGGAGTGCGTGAAAGGCTTCGGCGAGATCCGGCTCTCGGCCGTCGAGCCCGGCTCGGCGCCCCGCCCATCGCTCGACCACTCCCGGACCACGCCGGCCGGCGCCCGCGCCGGCGGCGCCGGCCATACCGGCAGCACCGGCCATGCCGGCGGCGTTCCCGTCACGATCGGGCGGCGCCGGCCGGACCGGGCCTGCGACGAGAATCCCCTGGCGGCGATGGGGCGCTGATGGGTGGCGTCTGGTTCGAGACGGTCGCCGAGGCCGAGCGCCGAGCGGCGAAGCGCCTCCCCCGCTCCGTCGATCTGGCGGTGAGAGCCGGCTCCGAGCGGGGCCTCACCCTGGCCGACAACGTGGCCGCCTTCGGGGAGCTCGGCTTCGCTCCCCACATGGCCGGCCTGTCGGCCAAGCGGGAGCAGGCCACGGTGGTGATGGGCCAGCCGATCTCCATGCCCGTCCTCATCTCCCCGACCGGTGTGCAGGCCATCCATCCCGACGGCGAGCTGGCGGTGGCCCGGGCGGCAGCAGCCCGGGGCACAGCCATGGGCCTCAGTTCCTTTGCCAGCAAGCCCATCGAGGAGGTCGTGGCCGCCAACCCGCAGACGTTCCTCCAGGTGTACTGGAGCGGGTCGCAGGAGAAGATGGTGCAGCGCCTCGACCGGGCCCGGGCGGCGGGCGCGGTGGGGCTCATCGTGACGCTCGACTGGTCGTTCGTCCACGCCCGCGACTGGGGCAGCCCGTTCATCCCCGAGCGGATCGACGCCAAGGCGGTGCTGCGCTACGCACCGGAGGTGCTGCGCCGTCCCCGCTGGCTGGCCCAGTGGGCCAGGACGAAGTCGCTGCCGGACCTGACCGTCCCCAACTGGGCCGCGGCCGGCGAACCGGCGCCGACGTTCTTCGGCGCCTACGGCGAATGGATGACGACGCCGCCCCCGTCGTGGGACGACCTCCGGTGGCTGCGGGAAACATGGGGCGGGCCGTTCATGCTGAAGGGAATCATGCGCGTCGACGACGCCCGGCGGGCCGTCGACATCGGCGCCACCGCCATCTCGGTGTCGAACCACGGCGGCAACAACCTCGACGGTACGCCGGCCACGATCCGGGCCCTGCCCGCCATCGCCGAAGCGGTCGGCGGCGAGATCGAAGTGGTGATCGACGGCGGCATCCGGCGGGGCGGCGACGTCGTGAAGGCCCTGGCCCTCGGCGCCCGGGCGGGCATGATCGGCCGGGCCTACCTGTGGGGCCTGGCCGCCCCCGGCCAGGCCGGCGTGGAGAACGTCCTCGACATCCTCCGCAACGGGATCGACTCCGCCCTCCTCGCCCTCGGCCGCAGCTCGCTGAGCGAGCTGACCCCCACCGACGTCCTCGTCCCCCCCGGCTTCACCCGCCGCCTGGGCGAATAGGCCCGGCGTTGCATCGCCCGCACGAAGACGGTCGGCCCGCTGCCCGGGGTGCGCACTGCCAGTGCGCCCCGCTCCCCCGGCCTCCGCGTCGCCGGCGTGTGTCGGAGGTTCTGGGGACGTTTCGTCCCGGAAAACCGGCACAAAACGTCCCCAGAAACCGAGCGGCAAAGAACGTGCCCACAAGCTCGAACCCGCCGCTCGATGGCGGGTGTCGTCGGCGGCGGGACTCCCCGCTCGACCGGCTGTCGTGGTCCGAGGTCGCGGCGGTGGCGGGCCAGTCCGTGCTCGCCGTGCCGATCGGGTCGACCGAGCAGCACGGGCCGCACCTCCCGCTCGGGACCGATTCCGAGGTGGCCGCGGCGCTCGCCGACCGGCTGGCCGCCGCCCGGCCCGACGTGCTGGTCGCGCCCCCGCTGCCGTACGGCTCCGCCGGCGAGCACGCTGCTTTTCCGGGCACGCTCTCGATCGGGTCCGCCGCCCTGGAGCTGGTCCTCGTCGAGCTGGTCCGTTCCGCCGACGCCTTCGCCGGGGTCGTCCTCGTCTCCGGCCACGGCGGCAACGCCGCTCCGTTGGCCGCGGCGGTGGCAACGCTGCAGGCGGAAGGGCGAACGGTGCTGGGCTGGACGCCGCGCATCCCCGGCGGCGACGCCCACGCCGGTCGGACCGAGACGTCCCTCCTACTGGCCCTGGCCCCGGAGACCGTGCGTCTCGACGCCGCCGAACCGGGCGACAGCCGCCCCCT
Organism: Actinomycetota bacterium; assembly: GCA_030838785.1. GTDB lineage: Bacteria > Actinomycetota > Acidimicrobiia > IMCC26256 > BP-133 > BP-133. The sequence continues at coordinate 2,638 of JAUZEY010000082.1, forward strand.
GGCCGCCGTGATCGGCGACCTCCGCCGCCATGGTGTGGCCGCGGTTTCCCCCAACGGCGTCCTCGGCGACCCGACCGGCGCCACCGCCGAAGAAGGCGAGCGCCTCCTCGACACCCTCGCCGCCGACCTCGTCGCCGCCGTGAAAGCCTGGCGGACTTGACCGCCGCAACCGCGACACCGGCCGGCGGGCGGGTCGCGCTGGTGACGGGGGCGGCTCGGGGCATTGGCGCCGCCACGGCGCAGCGGCTGGCGGCGGCGGGGTGGCGGCTCGTTTTGTTCGACCGGTGCGCGGACGATCCGGCGCTCAGCTACTCGTTGGCGACACCGGCCGACCTCGAGGCGGTGGTGGCCGATTGCGGCGGCCCGGACCGGGCCCGGCCGTATGTGGGCGATGTACGGGACCAGGCGGCCCTCGACGCCGCCGTCGCCCTGGCCGAGGGAGTGTTCGGCGGGCTCGACGCCGCCGTGGCCGTGGCGGGCTGCATCGCCGGCGGGCAGCCGGCCTGGGAGACCGCCGACGAGCAGTGGGCAACGATGGTCGGCGTCAACCTCGAAGGCGTCTGGCGCCTGGCCCACGCCGCCGCCCCGGCGCTCCTGCGCCGGGGCTGGGGCCGGTTCGTGGCCATCTCCTCGGCCGGCGGCGTCCTCGGCCTCCCCCGCCTCGCCGCCTACACCGCAGCCAAGCACGGGGTCATCGGACTCGTGCGCAGTCTGGCCACCGAGCTCGGGGAGTACGGCATCACCGCCAACACGGTCGCCCCCGGGTCGACCACCGGCGCCATGCTCGAGGCCAGCGCCACGTTCTACGACCTGGACAGCCCGACGATGTTCGCGGTCCACCACCCCCTGCGCCGCCTGGTCGAACCCGACGAGGTGGCGGCCCTCGTCGCCTGGCTGTGCAGTGAGGACGCCAGCGGCGTCACCGGCGGCGTCTTCCCTGTCGACGCCGGCATGACCGCCACGTGATCCTCCCCGGGGGGCGCAACGGGTTGCGCCAAGCCGGGTTACCACGGCCGTGAGCACCCGGCGAACCCGAACCTCGCAGGCGCGATCCGGCCGAGTGGGTCGGCCGGATCGCGCCTTCGACAGCCGGGATCGCTCGGCTCCCGGGTGCTTCCCCGACGGCTTTCGCGTCGCCCTCGACCCCGGCGCCCGCCGGGCCGACGACGGCTCCGTGCTGATCGGCGGTTCGCCGATCCGGCTCCTGCGGCTCACGCCGGCGGGCCGGCGGGTGATCGATCGGCTCATCGCCGGGGAACCCGTCCCGCCGTCGGCTGCCGCCCAGAAGCTGACCCGCCGCCTGCTCGACGCCGGCTTGGCCCATCCCCGCCCGCCCGCGCCGGCGGCGCCCGCCGCAGTGGCGACCGTGATCCCCGTCCGCGACGACCCCGAGGGCCTGGCCGCCACCCTGGCCGCGCTGGCCGCGGACGGCCGGGCCGCCGACGAATCAGCACACACGGCGGACCGGCGCGCCGGAACCGCGCACCGCGGCGGCGATGCGAGGGCCGAGCGGGACGGGTCCGAGGCCGCCTCGGCCCCGGCGTCGACGGTCGTCGTCGACGACCTCTCCTCGGAGCCGGGCCGGGTGGCGGCGGCGTGCTCGCGGACCGGTGCCACCCTCGTCCGGAGGACGGCCTGGGGCGGGCCGGGAGCGGCCCGCAACGACGGGTGGCGGGCGACGGACGAGCCGTTGGTGGCGTTCCTTGACGCCAACTGCGAACCGGAGCCGGGCTGGCTCGACGATCTCCTTCCCCACTTCGCCGATCCGCACGTCGCCGCCGTCGCCCCGAGGATCGTGCCCACCGCCGGGCCGGCGGCTCACCGCGGGCTGGCGGCCTACGAGGCGGTGTCGTCACCGCTCGACGTCGGGGCCCGGGAAGCGATCGTCCGGCCCCGCAGCGCCGTGGCCTATGTCCCGACGGCGGCGCTGGTCGTCCGGCGGGCCGCCCTGGAGGATCGGGGCGGGTTCGACGAGACGCTGCCCGTGGGCGAGGACGTCGACTTCGTCTGGCGCCTCGTGGCCGCCGGGTGGACCGTCCGCTACGAGCCCCGGGCCGTCGTGCGCCACCCGATGCGCCAGGGGTGGCGGGCCTGGCTGCGCCAGCGCTACCGCTACGGCACCTCCGCCGCGCCGCTGGCCCGCCGGCACGGCCGGGCGGTCGCCCCCGCCATCATGTCCGTCCGGACGGCGGCCGCCTGGACACTCGTGGCCGCCGGCCAACCCCTCCTCGGCGCCTTCGCCGCCGGCTCTTCGGTCGCCGCCCTGGCGACCCGTCCGCCGCGCCGCAACCCCCGCCACCCGGCCGAAACCCGCCACCCGGGCGAAACCCGCCAACCGGCCGGCCCCGAGTCCGGGCGCCGGGTCGATCGGGAGGCGCCCGGGATTCCGCTCGTCGAGGCCGTCCGGTCGGCGGGCGTCGGGCACCTGCGGGGCGGGCTCGCCCTGGCCCGGGCCGTCCGGCGGGCGTGGGCGCCGGCGGCCGTCCTGCTGGCGGTGACGAGCCGGCGGAGCCGGCCGGCCCTGGCCGCGGTGGTCGTCGTGCCCGGTCTCCTCGAATGGATGGAGAAGCGCCCCCGGCTCGACCCGGCCCGGTTCGTGGCCCTGGGCCTCGTCGACGACCTGGCCTATGCCGCCGGGGTCTGGGCCGGCTGCGCCCGGGAGCGGTCCGGCCGGGCGCTCTGGCCCGATCTCCGGAGTGCATCACGCCACCCGGTGCGCCACACTTACGAACCCCTGTCAGCAACCATCGGAGGTCGGGGATGAAGACCAGAGCGGCCGTGCTGTTCTCCCAGCCCGGGAAATGGGAGGTCACCGAGCTGGACCTCGACGAGCCGAAGGCCAACGAGGTACTGGTCAAGATCAAGGCCGCCGGTCTGTGCCACTCCGACGACCATCTGTGCACCGGCGACATGCCGGCCATGAAGCTCCCCCTCACCGGCGGGCACGAAGGGGCCGGGATCGTGGAGGCGGTCGGGCCCAACGTGACCAACGTGGCGCCCGGCGACCACGTCGTGCTGCAGTTCATCCCCGGCTGCGGGCGGTGCCGCTGGTGCGCCAGCGGCCAGCAGAACCTGTGCGACTCCGGGGCCATGCTGCTGGCCGGCTGCCAGCTCGACGGCACCTTCCGGATGCACAAGGACGGGGAGGACATCGGCCAGATGGCTCTCGTCTCGACCTTCTCGGAGTACACCGTTGTGCCGTCCATCAGCTGCGTGAAGATCCCCGACGACATCCCGCTGCCCGAGGCCTGCCTGGTCGGCTGCGGCGTCCCCACCGGCTGGGGCTCGGCCGTCAACGGCGCCGAGGTGGCCCCCGGCGACGTGACCATCGTCATGGGCGTCGGCGGCATCGGCATCAACTCCGTGCAGGGCGCCAAGCACGCCGGCGCCACCCGGATCATCGCCGTCGACCCCACGCCGTTCAAGCGGGAGATGGCCCTCCAGCTCGGCGCCACCGACGCGGTGGAGAACATCCAGCAGGCCGCCGAGCTGGCCCAGGAGCTCACCAACGGCCAGGGGGCCGACAACGTCATCGTCACCATCGGCGTCACCCGCAGCGAGCACATCGGCCAGGCCTTCAACGCCGTCCGCAAGGGCGGCACCGTGGCCGTCGTCGGCCTCGGGCCGATCAGCGACCAGAGCATCCCGGTCAGCCCGTTCATCCTCACGCTGTTCCAGAAGCGCATCCAGGGGGTGCTCTACGGGGCGATGTCCCCCAGCAAGGACATGCTCCGCCTCCTGTCGATGTACCAGGCCGGGCAGCTCAAGCTGAAGGAGCTGGTCACCCGCACCTACACCCTGGACCAGATCAACGAGGGCTACGCCGACATGCACGCCGGCCGCAACATCCGCGGAGTCATAACGTTTGACTGATTAGACCCCCGGTCGCTCAGCCGGCTCCCACCCCGTTCACAGGTCGGACGGGCAACCTGAGATCATGGACGGAATGGACGACGAGCGACCGTTCGGCGCCGGCAACGAGAGCACCACCCCGGCGGACCACCCCGCGTGGAGCGTCCCGTCGCCGTGGGTCGTGCCGGCCCGGGCGATCCCGGCTCCCCCGCCCCCGCCGCCGCCGGCGCCCGTCCGGACGGGTTCGAACCGCCTCACCGCGGCGTTGGTCGTGGCCCTGGTGGTGGCGATGGTCACCGCCGCCTGGGCCGCCATCGACCGGATGGACATCCACCTGTCGCGGCCGACCGTCACGGCCGCCCCGGCGCCGAAGTCGGGGACCGGGGCCGCCCGGCCGGGCGCCGGCCGGTTCAATGCCCGGCCCTGGCGCCCTCAGACCGGCAGCGCCCCCGACATCGACGTCAACGCCGTGGCGGCCAAGGTCCAGCCGGGGATGGTCGACGTCTACACCCAGCTGAGCTCCGGCCTCTCGGGGGCGGGGACGGGCGTCATCCTCACCCCGCAGGGGGAGGTGCTGACCAACAACCACGTCATCGACGGGTCGACATCCATAGCGGTCGAGCTCCTGGCCACGGGCCAGCGCTACGCCGCCACGGTCGTGGGGACCGTGCCGACCGAGGACCTCGCCGTCCTCCAGATCCAGGGCGTCACCGGCGTCGCCAACTTCCCGACCGTCCCCCTGGGCAAGTCCTCCTCGGTCAAGGTCGGTGACCCGATCGTGGCGCTCGGGAACGCCGGCGGTGTCGGCGGTGCACCGCACACCGTCAGCGGTACGGTCCAGGCCCTCAACCAGATGATCACCGCCACCGACATCGACGGCAGCCACCCCGAGACGCTGTCGGGGCTCATCCAGATCGACGCCCCGCTCGAGCCGGGCGACTCCGGCGGGCCGCTGGTGAACAAATCGGCTCAGGTGGTCGGTATCGACACCGCCGCCTCCGCCACCCGCCGGTTCCGCGGCGCGGGCGACTCGGTGGGCTTCGCCATCCCGATCGACCCGGCGATAGCCCTCGTGGCCCAGATCGACGCCGGCCAGGCCAGTTCCACGGTGCACATCGGCGTCCCCGGCCAGCTCGGGGTCGTGATGAGCGACCCGGCCCCCGCCACCGCCGGCGGGGCCAACGGCACCGACCCGTCCGCCGCCGGCGTGACCGTGGCCGAGGTCATGCCCGGTTCGCCGGCCGCCAACGCCGGCGTCGTTGCCGGCGACACGCTGACCGAGGTCGACGGCCAGCCCGCCACGACGCCCGATGCCGTCTCGGCCCAGATCAAGAAGCACCGTTCGGGCGACAAGATCAACTTCAGCTGGACCGACGGAGCGAACCGCCGCCGCAACGCCACCATCGTGCTCGCCGCCGGGCCGGCCGACTGAC
>JAUZEY010000083.1 GCA_030838785.1 Actinomycetota bacterium
CGCCGGAATCACCAATCCCTGCGCCCGCTGACGGCGGTCAGACCTGCGCCATGCCGCCGTCGACGAACACTTCGCTTCCCGTCATGTAGCTGCTGTCGTCGGAAGCGAGGAAGAGCGCCACGGCGGCGGTCTCCTCCGGACGGCCCATGCGTCCGAGGGGGGTCTGCGCGATGTAGCCCGCGGTCAGCGCGCCCTCTTGCCCCGACCGTGCCAGGCCGTCGAGGAGGCCGGGCGTCGCGGTGGTGCCGGGTGAGAGCACGTTCACGCGAATCCCCGTCGTCTTCAGGTCCAACGCCCAGCTTCGGGCGAAATTGCGGACCGCCGCCTTGGTCGCGCTGTAGACGCTGAACGCCGGCGTACCCATTGAGGCCGTCGTCGACCCCGTGAGGATGACCGACCCGCCGTTCTGCATGAGCGGAAGCGCCTTCTGGACCGTGAACAGGGTTCCTTTGACGTTGACATCGAAGGTCACGTCGAATGACTCCTCGGTGATCGCCCCGATCGGGGCCAGCGCGCCCACGCCGGCGTTGGCGAAGAGCACGTCGATGGTCCCCCGCTCGGCGCGCACCGTGGCAAACAGTCGGTCCAGGTCATCCAGGAGCGAGACATCCCCTTGCACCGCCGTCACACCGGGGCCGATCGCCTCGACCGCCTTGTCCAGCTCCTCCTTGCGGCGGCCGGTGATGAACACGTACGCACCCTCCGCCACGAACCGCTGGGCGGTGGCGAAGCCGATGCCGCTGTTGCCACCCGTAATGACCGCGGTCTTCCCTTCGAGCCTGCCCATGGGAGCCTCCTGAAGTCTTGACCATTTAGTCCAGTATGAGAGTTCTGGACCGATGAGTCAAGAATATCTCTTTCGACACCTTATGCAGCGAGCTGGCGTGGTCAGCGCTGAAGGAGCCAGGCCGTCTCGTCACAGAGGCGGTCGGCGTCGTTGGGGTCGAGGGCGTAGGGGGCCACTCCGCTCATGCCGTCGCGGAAATCGAGAGAGGACAGGTGGGGAAGTTCTGGCCATCCCGTCCCGGCTCGGTGACGACGACGGCCTCGTTGCAGTCCTCGAAGTAGCGTCCGGTCACCCCTTGGACGTGGGGGGAGGCGGCCAGCAGGACGGAGGTGGCCGCGCCTTGCTGGGGGGTCTTCCAGCCCGGGGGGACGTCCATGCGGCGGCCCTGCTCGTCCACCGCGCCCCATGAGCGCAGTTGCGCTTCGTCGAGGTGGCGCTGGATGTTGGTCATGATGCCGGCGGGGTGGAGCGCGTTGGCGGTGATGGCGTCGGCGGCCCACTTCTTGGCCATGGCGACGGCGAACAGGATGGTTGCCGTCTTCGACTGACCGTACGCGGACCAGGCGTCGTAGGGCCGGGCGGGTGACATTGCTGTACTCCCTTGGATCGGCGTATGTGAAAAGCCGGAGCGCGGCAGCCGGCTGGGGAAAGGGCGTCAGTCCGCGGCGCGGCAGATCAGCCGAACGGCGCGTCTGGTCCGGTCGCGGAACTCGGCCCGGGTGGCCGCGGTCTGCTTCCAGGTCACGGCGGCGGAGAAGAGGAACTCCATGACGTCCTCCGCACCCAGGTCCGCGGTGAGCAGGCCAGGCGGGGCGAGCGACTCGACCTGGGCGCACATCGTCGCCTTGGCCCTCAGCTGGTAGTCATGGAACATCGAGCCCAGTTGCGGCCCGCTGTTCTCCAGCAGCTCGCTGACGTCTCGGGCCACCTGGGTCTCGACGTACTGGCCCAACAACGCGTCCAGCGCCGCCACCGTCCGCTCCTCGAAGCTCAGCGACTCGTCGGCGAAACACGCCTCCATGGCCTGCTGGCCCCGTTCCATGACGCCCTGCATCGTGGCCCTATACAGCTGTTCCTTGTTCGGGAACAGCAGGTACAGCCCCGGCCGGGAGATGCCCGCCGCCTTGGCGACCGCCTCCATCGACGTCTTCTGGAACCCGTACCGCCCGAACACGCCGAGGGCAGCCGCAAGGACGACACGGCGCTTCGGGTCGTCGTACTCCTCGGTCGCCGAACTGCTCACGCCGGACATATTAGACATAACTTCGTAAGTTGTCTAATCTGTCAAGAAGTGACTTTCAGCGAGGCGTCGGACGGGATGGCCGTTGGTTTACCGCCATCTGACGCTAGCTACCTTCTCACCGAGCGAGGAGACTCGTCGTATGCGACGGCCGCCCGAAGGCGTCATCAACAGGCGGCGGTTCCTGGGGTCCCTCGGGGCGGCCGGAGCGACGGTCCTGCTGACGCCATATCTGCCGGTCGGTCGCGCCGCCCGGGGGGACCGTCTCCGGGCGCTTCCTCATCCTCTGTACCGGGAGCCGATCGCCGACCCCAACTCCATTCCCCGGTTCGTGCAGCCCTTGGCCGTGCCGGCGGAGCGGGGGTTGCGGATCGACGCCACCGCCGGCGGCGCCTTCCCGGTCGTCATGGGGGAAACCGTCCAGGACGTGCTCGGGGTCGGCCTGCCCACTCCGGTGTGGGGCTACGGCCGGGCCGGTACGGAGGTGAGCTACCCAGGGCCGACCATCGTCGCCCGCCGGGACCATCCCATCGAGGTCGCCTGGGCCAACCGCCTTCCCAGGCGGCACCTGCTCCCCGTGGACACCACACTGCACTGGGCGTTCAGCCACAACGGACTGTCAATTGCCGAGGCCGGAGTGCCGGCGGTCGCGCACCTGCACGGCGGCCACGTCGACGCCGCCTTCGACGGCGGTCCCGAGCAGTGGTTCACCGCCCGGGGCGACACCGGGAGCGAATTCGCGTCGGCCACTTCCCGATACGACAACAGCCAGGAAGCGGCGACGCTGTGGTACCACGACCACACGCTGGGGATCACCCGCCTCAACGTCAATGCCGGCCTGGCCGGCTTCTATCTCCTCCGGGACGATCACGAATCCGAGCTCATGGAGGCGGGCGGGCTCCCGGCCGAACGCCACGAGGTCGAACTCGTCATCCAGGACCGCACCTTCCATCCCGACGGGCGACTGGCGTACCCCGACGCCCCTCACCCGTCGCCCGGCTGGCACGGTGGACCCTCGCAGCTCGTCGACTTCTACGGCGACGTCATCCTCGTCAACGGCCGGGCCTGGCCCTACTTCCGGGTCGAACCCCGCCCCTACCGCTTCCGGGTGCTCAACGGCTCGGATTCCCGTACGTACTCGCTGGCCATCGCCCCGCTGGCCGGTCCCCCGGCCACCGTGGTCGCCATCGGAACCGACGGCGGCTTCCTCGACGGCCCCGTCCCGCTTTCCGGTGCCATGGTGCTCTCTCCCGGTGAGCGGGCGGACATCGTGGTGGACTTCAGCGCTCATCCGGGCCAGACGCTCACGATGCGCAACACCGCTTTCACCCCCTTTCCGCTGGGAGTCCCCCCGAGTCCCTCGGCGGCCGAGATTCTCCAGCTGCGGGTCGATCTCCCGCTCGACCGATCCACGCCTCCGGTCACCCTGGCGGCACGACTGCGCCCCGCCCCCTTCCAGGTCCCCGGCGCCCCGGCTGTCACCCGCCGGCTCATCCTCGGCGAACGCCTTGATCAGTACGGTCGGATCCAGACCCTGCTCGGTACCGCCGAACACGGCCACCTCACCTACAGCGATCCCGTCACCGAGACACCGCAGCGAGGCGAAGTCGAGGTGTGGGAGTTCTACAACGACATGCTGACCGCCCATCCCGTCCACCTCCACCTCGTCGCCTTCGAGGTGCTGGACCGGGCCCCGTTCATCGCCGTGAAGGATCCGAGGACGGGTGCCATGGGCGACATCCAGGTCGGACCTCGCCGGCCGGCCTTCGACCACGAACGGGGACCGAAGGACACCGTCCTCTGCAATCCCGGCGAAGTCACCCGCATCCGGGCCCGCTTCGACCGGTCCGGCAACTACGTCTGGCACTGCCACAACCTGTCCCACGAAGACAACGAGATGATGCGCCCCCTGCGAGTCGGATGAGCGGGCTATTCGTTGAGGGCCCGTCGGAGGAGGACTTCGGAGGCCGACAGGAAGCGATCGATGTAGGCGTCGTCGAGGTCTTCCGACGGCAGGATCGGTTGGTCACCCCCGCGCAGGACTCCCCGGCGGGTTGTGCTGCCGAAGAGGACTCCGGTCCTTCCTTCGAGTTCCGGGGCGAACAGGATCGGCACGATCTTCTTGGCGTAGGTCTCGGGGGATTGCGCCATGACGCCGACCGCGGTCTCGAGCAGTCTGAGAGCGACGCTGCCGTCGCCCAGGTAGTTCGATCGGATTTCGGTGCTGATGAGGCCGGGGCCCAAGCCGAAGAAAGCCGGACCGGGGAACCGGTCCTTGGCGCCGAGTACGAGGATCTCGTTCCCGGCCACCGTGGCGGCGTGCGCCACCATGGGCTGGTAGGTCTGCTCAGAGTTGAGGTCGTCAAGGTCTCCGAGAATTCTGTAACCGGGGGATCCCATGACGAACACCCGCGGCCTGGCGGCACCGTCCGGTCGGCCTGCTCCGAGTCGGGGGCTGAGACCCTGGAGTATGGCGAGACGACTCAGGTAGCTGACCGCCACATCCCGTTCGACATGTTCGCTCGTCTCTTCCCGTGCCTTCCTGGAGGCGATGATTCCTGCGGTGAAGAGCGCCACGTCGAAGGACTCCGCCGGGAGTTCGAGGCCAAGGCGGACAGACTCGCGCATCGATGACAGGTCGGCGGCGACGAAGGTCAGCCGGGGGCTCTTCTGGTCGCGGAACGTTCGCCCGACCACGGTGACTTCGGCGCCTCGCGCCAACGCCTGTTGGGCGATGGCGCGACCCAGGCCACCGGTCCCACCAATGACGACCAATCGCTTCGATGAGAGATCGAGTCGCTCGACCGGAGTCCGTCGCAGGGTCACACTCGGGTCCGGAACACCATTCTT
>JAUZEY010000095.1 GCA_030838785.1 Actinomycetota bacterium
GGCCGGAACGGCGGAGCTTCGCCCCAGCCCCATCGGGGCACTGGCGCGTGCTCCACGACATCGGCGTTCGGCTGCGAGTTCCCGAGCGCCAAGCGTGTTCCCCATTCGAGATATGCGACGAGCGCGGATCGGAACTCGGGATCTTCCGGCATCCCGGCATCATCCGCGGCGAGGCTCATCAGCGAGGCGAACCGGAACCGTTGCTCGGCCGTGATGCCGAGCTCTCGGTGTTTGTTCAGCATCCGGTCATACCCGCCGAGCTGCTCGGTGTACGCCGCCGGTCCTCCGAAAACCTCGCTCCACCATGTGGCGACATTGCGGCGATGCTCTTCGTGCACGCCGCCCGGGAAGAACGGCGCCAGCAGCGCGTCCTGCTCGACCCGGTCGTAGAACGCGTTGATCATACGATCGAAGGCATCGCGTCCACCGGCCCACTCATACAGCGTTGGATGCTCGCCCACGGGCCCAATGTATCTCCGCCCTCGGCCTTCGCGTCGACGACGATCCCGATCAAACCGGAGTGACGCCCGTCTGACGGTCGGGCCAGAACGCGACGGGTCCCCCGGGCAGGGGGGACGCCAGGGGGACACGCCGTCGCGCTCAACATACTACCCGCGCGCTTGGCACCTCAAGCAAATAGCTGGAAGACAATGGCGAGCCTTGACGGATTGTTCATCGGCCGTTAGCTTGCCCCGCGGCGGCGCCGAATGCAGGGGGGACGGCGCCGCCTTTGCGTTCCACCAGATCAGCTCGCCTCCTCGACCGCGGGCGGCGCCTCTAGTTTTCGGAGGTTCCGGAGGCCTCGCCCGTCTCGCCGGCCAGGCGGCGGATGTCGCTCTCCAGGGTCAGGATGCCGTCGGCCTTCTCGACGCAGAGGGCGATGCCGGCCCGGCTGGCCTTCTGTTCGATCTCGGCGTCGAGGTAGGCGGTGTAGAGGATGATCTTCTGGTCGGGCCGCTCTTCCTTGATGAGCCGTGCCGTCAGGAGACCGTCGAGGCCGGGCATGCTGTAGTCGAGGACCACGACGTCGGGGTCGGCGTCACGCATCAGGGGCAGGGCCGCCGCGCCGTTGGCGGCGGAGCCGACCACCGCGAATTCGTCGAGCGTCAGCATCTGCTCGAGCAGCATCCGCATCGACGGGGTGTCCTCGATCACGAAAACCCGGATCACGGGAGCGAATGATGGCACGCCGGGCGCCGCCGAGGGGGGAGGCCCCTCCCGGTCGACGGCTGGGTGTCAGCCGCCCGTCAGCGGACGCCGAGGCCGTCGCAGATCATGGCGGTCGCCTCCCGGGCCACCTCGGTGGCGGTCTGCGGGCCGGGGCGGTACCACTCCGCCGTCCAGTTGAGAGCGCCCAGGATCAGCATCCTGATCACGCCGAGGTCGAGGTCGGAGCGGATCTCGCCCCCCGCCCGGGCGTCCTCCAGCAGGGCCCGCCACACGCCGCCGTAGGCCCGCTGGTCGCCCAGGTGCCGGGCCCGGACGTCGTCGGGGACCTGGCCGAAGATCCGGATGTTGGCCGAGGTGTAGTCACCGATCTCGAGCACCATGAGGACGTGACCCTCGATGGCGGCCCGCAGCCGGTCGAGGGCCGACGCCGATTCCGCCAGGCCCGCCACCCGCTCCTGCACGTAGCCGCGGGTCCGGGCCACGCCGACCCGCAGGACCTCCTCGACCAGCTCCTCCTTGGACGGGAAGTAGTAGTAGACGCCGGGCGTGTGCATCCCGGCCCGCTCGGCGATGTCGCACAACCGGGCCCCGGCGTAGCCTTTGTCCCGGAAGACCTTGGCCGCGGCGTCGAGCAGCCGCTCCCGGGTCTCCTCCGACTTCCTCGTCCGGGCCTCGCTCCTCACCATTGCCAGCGGATTTTAATTCGTGTTAAAAAGGGTCGTCAACCACCAGAGGAGAGACGACGTGCACGTCGGCATGGGGACGTTCTTCCAGAATCCCGGCCGGGCCCGGTCCGACGCCGATGTCTGGCGCTTCGGCCTCGAGCTGGCCGGCGGCGCCGAGGCCCAGGGGTTCGACTCGGTGTGGTCGGCCGAGCACCATTTCACCGACTACCACATGTGCCCGAACGTGGCCCAGTTCCTCACCTGGGTGGCGTCGCGCACGACGCGGGTGCAGCTCGGCTCGATGGTGCTGGTGCTCCCGTGGCACGACCCCGTCCGCCTGGCCGAGGAGGTGACCGTGCTCGACCACATGTCGGGCGGGCGGGTGCTGCTCGGGATCGGCCGCGGCCTCGGCCGGGTCGAGTTCGACGGGTTCCGGCTCCCGATGGGCGAGTCCCGCCGGCGGTTCACGGAGTACGCGGCGGCGATCCTCTCGGCGCTGGAGACGGGTGAGATGGCCGCCGACGGCGAGCTGTACCGCCAGCCCCCGGTGGAGATCAGGCCGGCGCCGCTGGCCTCGTTCCGGGGCCGGGTCTACGCCTCGGCCATCTCGCCCGAGACGTCGCGCATCCTGGCCGAGCTCGGCGTGGGGATGATGATCATCGCCCAGAAGCCGTGGGAGACGGTCGAAGCCGACGTCGCCGCCTACCGGGAGCTGTACCGGGAGATCAACGGGGAGGAGGCGCCCAAGCCCCTGCTGGTCAGCTGGGTGTCCGTCCACGAGAGCGAGGCGGCGGCCGAGGAGATGTTCGAGCGGTGGATCGTCGGCTACTGCGCCTCCACGCTCGTCCACTACGAGTTCGCCAACCAGGGCCTGGCCGACATCCCCGGCTACGAGTACTACGGCAAGCTGGCCCAGCGGATCGCCAAGCACGGCACCGACGACTTCACCCGCTTCCTGGCCGGACTCCAGGTGTGGGGGACGCCGGAGTCGGTGACGGACCAGCTGCGGGAGAACGTGCGCCGCATCGACGGCGCCGGCGTCGTCGGCGTGTTCAACTACGGCGGCATGCCCGACGACGTCGCCCGGGCCAACATCGGCTGCTTCGCCGAACACGTCCTGCCGGTGCTGCACGGCATCGACGCCGGCCCCCCGCCGGGGCGGACCATCACCGCCGTCGCCCACTGAGCCGATGGACCGCGACGCCGACATCGGCCTCGTGCGGCGCTTCCTGGCCCTGCACGAGACGCGGGCCGACGAGCTGGCCCCGGCCACCTACCGCCAACCGGCGGCCGACTACACCTCCGCCGAGCACCTCGAGCGGGAGCGGCGCACGCTCTTCCGCGGCACTCCCCTGCTGGCCGGCCTGTCGGCCGACATCCCCGAGGCCGGCGACTACCTGACCGTCTCCGGCGACGGCGCCCCGATCGTGGTGGTGCGGGGCGACGACGGCGTTGTCCGGGCCATGGTCAACACGTGCCGCCACCGCGGCGCCCGCCTCCTGGAGGGCCGGGGCCGGGCCTCCCGCTGCATCGTCTGTCCCTACCACTCCTGGACCTACGACCTCACCGGCCGCCTCACCGCCCAGCCCGGCGCGGGCGACGCCTTCGCCGACGTCGACCGCCACGACCTCGGCCTCCCTCCCGTCCCCATCGCCGAGGGGCACGGCCTGATCTTCGTCCGCCCCGATTCCGACGAGCCGATCGACCTCGACGCCGTGCTGTGCGGCCTGGGCCCGGAGCTCGACGGCTACAAGCTCGCCTCGTACCACCACGTCGAGACCCGCACCCACGTCCAGGTCTTCAACTGGAAGTTCGTCATCGACACGTTCCTCGAGGCGTACCACATCTTCTCGCTGCACAAGCAGAGCATCGCCCCGCAGTACTTCTCCACCGGCGCGCTGTTCGACCCCTATGGACCACACAGCCGCCTCATCGGCGTGCGCCGCTCCATCGTCGAGCTGGCCGGGCAACCGGAGGACAGCTGGTCGATCCTCCCCCACGGCACCGTGCACTACGTGCTGGCCCCCAACGCGCTGCTCGTCCACCAGCTCGACCACTTCGAGCTGTGGCGGGTCTTCCCCCTCGCCGTCGACCGGACGCTGGTGCACACCGGCCTCTACGCCCCGGCCGCTCCCGACGACGAACGGGCCCAGCGCCACTGGCGCAAGAATCTCGACCTTCTCCTCCAGGTCACCACGACCGAGGACTTCCCGCAGTGCGAACGGATCCAGGCCGACCTCGCCGCCGGGGCCCTCGACGAGCTGGTGTTCGGCCGCAACGAGCCGGCCCTGGCCCATTTCCACCGTTCCCTGTCCGCCCTGCTGTCGGACTAGTCCTCGGCTCACTACGCCGAGGGCGACGGGGTGTCTTCGAAGGTCGGGTCCGGGGCGGCCAGGAGGAGGGCGACGTCGGCCGCGGGGAGGGGCCGGGCGAAGAGATATCCCTGGCCGATGTCGCAGCCGGCCCGAGTGAGGTAGTCCCGCTGGTCCACCGTCTCCACGCCTTCGGCGACGACCTCCAGGCCGAGGGCGTGGGCCATGGCGATCATGGCCACGACGATGGCGCCGTCGGCCGCCTTTCCCGGTACCTCGGCCACGAACGCCCGGTCGATCTTGAGCCGGTCGAGGGGGAAGTAACGCAGCCGGGACAGGACGGAGTAGCCGGTGCCGAAGTCGTCGATGGCGACGCCGACGCCGAGGGCCCGCAGTTCCTCCAGGGCGAGCCGGTTGTCGTGCTCCTCTTCCACCGCAACGCTTTCCGTGACCTCGAGTTCGAGCCGGGCGGCCTCCAGCCCGGTCTGCCACAGAACGTCGGCCACCGTCTCGGTGAGCCGGCCGTGGTGGAAGTGATGGCCGGAGACGTTGACCGCCATTCGCAGCGGCGGAAGCCCGCTGTCCGACCAGGCCTTGGCCTGCCGGCAGGCGGTCCGCATCACCCAGGTGTCGAGCTCCACGATCAGGCCGCTGTCTTCGGCCAGCGGGATGAACTGGTCGGGCCCCACCCTTCCGAGCTCGGGATCCGTCCAGCGGGCCAGGGCTTCGACGGCCACGATGACCCCGGTGGCCAGGTCGATCTGGGGCTGGTAGGCGAGCTCGAGCTCTTCCCGCTCGATGGCGCGGTGCAGGTGCGCCTCGAGCTTGAGGCGGTCGTGACCGCCGGACGCCGGCACGGTGTGGACCTGATAGGTGTTGCGGCCCCGCACCTTGGCGCCGTACATGGCGCGGTCGGCGTGCTTCAGGAGCTCCTCGGGGGTGGCGCCGTCTCTCGGGTGGAGGGCGACGCCGATGCTGGGACTGACGAAGAGTTCCCGGCGGTCGATCACGAACGGGACGGCGAATGCGCCGAGAAGCCGTTCGGCCAACATGCGCCCCTGGTCGGAGGACTGGAGACCGGGGGCGCAAATGACGAACTCGTCGCCGCCCATGCGGGCCACGGTGTCGCCGGGCCGCGTGTGTCGGCCCAGGCGCTCGGCCACCTGGCGGAGGACCTCGTTGCCGGCCTCGTGGCCGAGCCCGTCGTTGACCTTCTTGAACCGGTCGAGGTCGA
>JAUZEY010000119.1 GCA_030838785.1 Actinomycetota bacterium
CCCCGGCACCGACCCCCCCCCCGCCGCCCGCCCCCAACCGGAGCCGTCCGCCGCCGCCGACCCCGGGGTCGGCGCGCTCACGCCCCGGGAGCGGCAGGTGCTGGGGCTCCTCGGCCGGGGCATGACCAACGCCGCCATCGCCCGGGAGCTGTTCGTGGCCGAGAAGACGGTCAAGACCCACGTCAGCTCGATCCTGGCCAAGCTGCGGCTGGCCGACCGGACCCAGGCGGCCCTGTACGCCGCCCGCCTCGGGCTGGCGTCGTCGTGAGCCAGGCCGCCCAGACCCTGGCCGCGGTGGTCGCCGCCAAGCCCGGCGGCGAGAACCGCCCGGGGCAGGAGGCGATGTGCGCCGCGGTCGACGCCGCCCTCGCCTCGGGCGAGCATCTCCTGGTCGAGGCTCCGACCGGTGTTGGTAAGAGCCTGGCCTACCTGGCGCCGGCGGTGGCCCACGCCCGCGGCGCCCCGGAGGCCGCGGTCGTGGTCGTCACCGCCACCAAGGCTCTCCAGGAGCAGCTGACCCGCGACGACCAGCCGGCGCTGGCCGCCGCTCTCCCGGGCCGGCCGCTGCGGTTCGCCATGCTCAAGGGCCGGTCGAACTACCTCTGCCGGGCCAAGCTCGACGTGACGACGGCCGACGGCGTCGAGGCCCGCTTCGATTTCGGCGACGAGGGGGTGACCGGGGCGCTGGAGGCGGTGGAGCGGCTGGCCGCCTGGGCCGAGGCCACCGTGACCGGCGACCGGGCCGACGCCCCCGGCGCGGTGTCGGACGCCGTCTGGTCCCAGGTGTCGGTCGATCCCGGCGAGTGCCCGGGCGCCGCCGCCTGCCACGCCGGCGACGTCTGCTTCGCCGAGGCGGCCCGGGAACGGGCGGAGGCGGCCGAGATCGTGGTTGTGAACACGCACCTCTACGCCGCCCACCTCGGGTCGGGCGGCAACGTGCTCCCGCCCCACACCGCCGTGGTCTTCGACGAGGCCCACACGCTGGAGGACACCTTCGCCACCGCCTTCGGGGTGCGCCTCACCCCGTTCCGGGTCCGCCGGGCGGCGGCCCGGGCCCGGGCCGCCGGAGCCGACGCCGACCTCACCCGCCGCCTGGATCGGGCCGCCGACCCCCTTGACGCGGCGCTCGGCACGCCGCCGGAGGCAACCCGCGTCAACCCGGCCGGTGGGCCCGACGTCGCAGCCGTCGAGGATCGGGAGCTGGCCGCGGCCATGACCACGGTGGCGACCCTGGCCCGGGAGCTGCACGGCACGCTGCGGCGCTCAGACGCGATGGGCGACGTCGCCCGGGCCAAGGCGTCCCAGGCCACCCGGCTCCTCGATGGCCTCGCCGACGACATCGCCCTCCTGCTCGATCCGCCGCCCAGCTCCGTCGCCTGGGTGGAGACGAACCGGGGCCGCCCCGAGCTCCACCAGGCGACGGTCGACGTGGGGCCGACCCTGGCCGCCCGGCTCTACCCGGACGTCACGGTCATCGCCACCAGCGCCACCCTCGCCACCGGCGGCCGCTTCGACCTCCTGGCGCGTCGTCTCGGGTTGACGCTGCCGCCGCCCGACGTGGCCGACGTGGCCGGCGACGAGGACCATGAGGACGCTGTCGCCGTCGTCGATCCGGACGTCGAGCCGACCCCGCCCGTCCACCGGGCGCTCACGGTGCCGAGCCCGTTCGACCATGCCCGGCAGGGCTGGCTCTACGTCGCCAGGCACCTGCCCGAGCCCAACGACCCCCGGTTCGGGGAGGCGATGGCCGACGAGCTCCACGAGCTGGTCACCGCCGCCGGGGGGCGGACCCTGGCCCTGTTCACGTCCCGGGCGGCCATGGAGCGGACGGCCGACCTGCTGGCCGCCCGCGGCGGCTACGAGGTGCTGGTCCAGGACCGGCTGCCCCGACCCGAGCTGCTGGCCCGCTTCCGGGCGGGCCCGGGGTCGGCGCTGTTCGCCACCCAGGGTTTCTGGCAGGGCGTCGACCTCCCGGGCCATCTCTGCCGGCTGGTGGCCATCGACCGCATCCCCTTCCCCCGGCCCACCGACCCGCTGGTGGCCGCCCGGAGGGCCGCGGCCACGGCCCGGCGGGAGAACGACTTCGCCGCCGTCGACCTGCCGGCGGCGGCCACGCTCCTGGCCCAGGGGGCCGGCCGGCTCATCCGCACCACCACCGACTCCGGGGTGGTGGCCGTCTTCGACCGCCGCCTGGCCACCAAGAGCTACCGCCAGACGTTGCTGGCCACCCTGCCTCCCTTCCGGCGCACGATCGACCGGGCCCGGATGGTGGCGGTTCTCACCGGCCTGCGGGCTGCGGACGTGTAGGCCCCAAAAAATCTGGACAAACCTCTCAAGTCTGCTGCGAATCGTGCCGATGACCTCCTCAAGCACCGGCAGACGACCGAGAGGGGCCCCGCCATGGAGACCACGACCACCACCACCGTCGACATCGCCACGGCGGCCAACTACTCGGCCACCGCCCTCGTCGAGGAACTCCTCAAGCGGGACCAGGGCATGTTCGACTCCGCCGAGATCCTGGCCACCCTCGACCTCGTCGACACCGCGGTCTCGCTCGCCATCGAGGCCGAGCCCGCCATGCTCGTCACCCTGTCCGAAGTTGCGGCCGCCGGCCGGGCCAAGGCCTCCGGCCAGCCCCTCCTCGACGCCCCCGCCACCAAGGGCGGCCTGCTCCTCGACCTGTGGGCCGGGCTCGAGAGCCTGCGCTGAGTTTCCGTCGGGGGAGGCAGGTGTAGCCCCCGAGCCTGACGCGCTTCCCTGAGGAACCCCGCCGCTCCCCCGGCGGGGTTCCTGCGCGTCGGGCCGGCAACCCCGGCTGCTCCGACCGTCCGGCCCTCCGCCTCTGGACGTAGGCGATCGTCCCGGATGGAACCGGTCCTGCGCCCGATGTGGGGGGACGGGGCCGTTCCGCAGACTCGAGGGCATGACAGAGACACGCACCGCTCTCATCACCGGAGCGTCCCGGGGGCTCGGACTGGCCCTGGCCCGGAGGCTGGCCGCCGACGGGTGGGAGCTCGTCGTCGATGCCCGCACGGCCGCGGACCTCGACCCCGCCGTCACCGGGCTCGACCCCTCCCGGGTCGTCGCCGTCGCCGGCGACATCGCCAGCGAGGAGCACCGCCTGGTCCTGCGCCAGGTGGTGGCGGACCTCGGGGGCGTCGACGCCGTCGTCCACAACGCCAGCCGCCTCGGGCCTTCGCCGCAGCCGACCCTGGATGCCTATCCGCTCGACGTCCTCCGGGGCGTCTACGCCGTCAACGTGTTCGCCCCGCTCCGGCTCACACAGCTGCTCCTCCCCCACCTCCGGCCCGGCGGCCGGATCGTCTTCGTGACCTCCGACGCCGCGGTCGAGGCCTACGAAGGCTGGGGCGGGTACGGGTCGTCCAAGGCCGCCCTCGACCAGATCGCCGCCGTGCTGGCCGCCGAGCACCCGGAGTTCCGGATCTACGCCGTCGACCCCGGCGACATGAACACCCGGATGCACCAGGAGGCCTTCCCCGGCGAGGACATCTCCGACCGGCCCCCGCCCGAGGCCAGCGTCCCCGGCCTGCGGGAGATCCTCACCGGCCACCTCCCCAGCGGCCGCTACCAGGCCCGGACCCTGCCCGCCGCCGCACCGCTCGAGGCGATCCGATGAGAGGGGCGGGCGCCGCCGCCGGGCTGGTCGGGCTCCCGGCGGCGGCGGGGCCCATCGAGGCTTCGGGGCGGCGGCGGGACGAGGCCCGGCTGCTCGTCGCCGATCCGTCGTCCGTGGTCGACACCACCTTTGGCGCCCTCGGGGAGTTCCTCGACCCGGGCGACGTCCTGGTGGTCAACACGTCGGGCACGCTGCCGGCCGCGCTGGCGGTCGAGGGGCCGGCCTTCGGCCGGGGCGGACCCGAGGGGCTGCTCCTCCACCTCGGCACCGAACTGCCCGGCGGGCTGCGGCTGGTCGAGCTGAGAGCGGCGACCGGCTTCGGCAGCGCTCCCTTCGGCGATGCCCGTCCGGGCACGGTCAGGCTCCCCGGCGGCGGACGGGCGCAGCTGCTCTCGCCCTGGCCGGCGGCGCCCGCCCCCGCCGAGGGGCCCGCCCGGCTCTGGGTGGCCCGGCTCGACGTGCCGGGGGATCCGCTGGCCTGGCTGGCGGACCACGGACGGCCGATCCGCTACGGCGAGCCGGCCGAACCGTGGCCGATCGCCGCCTACCAGACCGTCTTCGCCACCGAGCCGGGCAGCGCCGAAATGCCGTCCGCGGCCCGGGGCTTCACCGCCGAGCTGGTCACGGCGCTGGTGTCGGCCGGGGTCGTCGTCGCTCCCCTGCTGCTGCACTGCGGCGTGTCGTCGCCGGAGGCCGGGGAGGCGCCCCAGCCGGAGCGCTACCGGGTGCCGGCCGGGACGGCGGCCCTGGTCAACGCCGCCCGGGACGGCGGCCGGCGGGTCGTGGCCGTCGGCACCACGGCGGTGCGGGCGCTGGAGACGGTGGCCGACGAGACCGGCACCGTGCATCCCGGCCAGGGCTGGACCGAGCTGGTGATCTCACCCGAGCGGGGCGTGCGGGCGGTTGATGCGCTCATCACCGGGTGGCACGAGCCCGACGCCTCCCATCTGGAGCTGATCGCCGCCGTGGCCGGCTCGGAGCTGATCGAGAAGAGCTACGCCACCGCCCACGCTCTCGGCTACCACGGCCACGAGTTCGGCGACTTCCACCTCCTTCTTCCCGGTGGACACCCTCTGCCCTAGGGTCGAGACATGGGCGAGGGTCCGGCATCGGGGGGCGTGGGGCGGGTACTGGGGACGGAGGACGCCACTCCGCTCGGCTTCTGGTTCGCGCTCGGGCCCGGGTGCACCGTCCAGCTCGACGACGT
>JAUZEY010000143.1 GCA_030838785.1 Actinomycetota bacterium
AGCCTCGTGGAGCACTACGTCTCCCGGCCGACCGACACGACACAGCAGATCGACGGCAACATCTACCTCGGCAAGGTCCAGAACGTCCTGCCCGGCATGGAGGCGGCCTTCGTCGATATCGGCACGCCCAAGAACGGCGTGCTCTACCGCGACGACGTCACCTTCGACGAGAGCGAGATCGAAGGTCGGCGGCCCAAGATCGAGCGGCTGCTGCGCAACGGCCAGGCGGTGGTCGTGCAGGTGACGAAGAACCCCATCGGGACGAAGGGCGCCCGGCTCACCCAGGAGGTGAGCCTGGCCGGCCGTTTCGTGGTCATGATCCCGAACCAGCCCGGCACCTACGGCATCTCCAAGCGCCTGTCCGACGACGAGCGCAAGCGGCTCCGCAAGATCCTCGACGAGATCCGGCCGGCCGAGAACGGCCTCATCGTCCGCACCGCGGCCGACGGCGCCAGCGCCGAGGAGCTGGCCCGGGACCTGAAGCGCCTGTCGGCCCAGTGGGAGGACATCTCCAAGCGGGCGGCCAAGAACCGCCCGGCGATGCTGCTCCACCAGGAACCCGACCTGGCCATCCGGGTCATCCGGGAGGAGTTCAACAAGGAGTACCGCGGCGTCGTCATCGACGACCCGGCGCTCTACGAGGAGATCCGGCGCTACGTCGAGGCCATCACCCCCGAGCTGGCCGACCGGGTCGAGCTCTACACCGACCCGCTGCCGATCTTCGAGCGCTACCACGTCCACGAGCAGCTCCACAAAGCCCTGGAGCGCAAGGTGTGGCTGCCGTCGGGCGGTTCGATCATCATCGAGCGGACCGAGGCGCTGACCGTCATCGACGTCAACACGGCCAAGAACGTCGGCCGCTCCAACCTGGAGGAGACGGTCTTCGCCAACAACCTCGAGGCGGCCGAGGAGGTGGCCCGCCAGCTCCGTCTGCGGGACATCGGCGGGATCATCGTCATCGACTTCATCGACATGGAGATCAGGAAAAACCGGGAGGAGGTCACCCGGAAGTTCAAGGAGGCCCTGGCCCGCGACAAGACCCGGACCCAGGTCTTCGACATCTCCGAGCTCGGGCTGGTGGAGATGACCCGCAAACGGATCTCGGAGGGGCTGGTGGAGGCGTTCTCCACCATCTGCACCACCTGCGAGGGCCGCGGAATCATCCTCGACGAGTCGCTGCTGTAGTATCCCGGTTTCCGATTACGGCTCTTGCGGGATCCCCTTGTGCCTAAAGAGGTAGAGCGCGCATGTACGCGGTGGTGAAGACAGGCGGCAAGCAGTACCGGGTGGCCGAGGGGCAGCGGCTCGACATCGAGCGCGTCCCCGGCGAGACCGTCACGTTCGAACCCGTCCTGGTGGTGGACGGGTCCGACGTGCTCTCCACCCCGGCCCAGCTTTCCGGCGCCTCGGTCACCGCCCGGGTCGTCGGCGAGGCCAAGGGGCCCAAGATCAACGGGTTCACGTACAAGAACAAGACCAATCAGCGCCGCAGCTGGGGTCACCGCCAGCACTACACGACGATCGAGATCACCGGGATCTCCAAGGCTTAGAAGGGTTGTTTCGCCATGTCGAAGAAGAAGGGTGCCGCCTCCTCCCGCAACGGGCGTGACTCCAACGCCCAGCGGCTCGGCGTGAAGGTCTTCGACGGCACCGCCGTGAGCGCCGGGTCGATCATCGTCCGCCAGCGCGGCACCAAGTTCCATCCCGGCCACAACGTCGGCCGGGGCGGCGACGACACGCTGTTCGCCACCGCCGACGGCAGGGTGAAGTTCGGTACCCGCCGCGGCCGCCGCCTCGTCGACATCCTGCCAGGGGAGTAGCGCTCGGGGCCCTTCCACGGGCCGGCCGAGCTTGCGATGTCTGATTTCACCGACGAGGCGATGGTCAACCTGCGGGGCGGCGACGGCGGCGCCGGCGCGGTCGCGTTCCGCCGGGAGCCGTACGTCGACCGGGGCGGCCCCGACGGCGGCGACGGTGGCAAGGGCGGCGACGTCTGGCTGGTCGCCGACCGCAACATCGCCTCCCTGATCGCCTTCCGCGACCATCCCCACCGCCGGGCCCCTTCTGGCGCCCACGGCTCGGGCAACAATCGCTCCGGCGGCACCGGCGCCGACCTCATCGTGCCGGTTCCCGAGGGGACGATCGTGCGGGAGCGCGACGGCGCCGTTGTGGCCGACCTCGTCCACTCCCGTGACCGTGTCCTCGCCGCCCGGGGCGGGCAGGGCGGGCGGGGCAACGCCCACTTCCTGTCCAACAACCGCCGGGCCCCCGGCTTCGCCGAGCAGGGCGAGTACGGCGAGGAACGCTGGCTCCGCCTGGAGCTGCGGCTCATCGCCGACGTCGCCCTCGTCGGGTTCCCCAACGCCGGGAAGTCGACCCTCATATCTTCCATCTCGGCCGCCAAACCGAAGATCGCCGACTACCCGTTCACGACGCTGGTGCCGAACCTGGGCGTTGTCCGCAACGGCGACAGCGAGTTCGTCGTGGCCGACATCCCCGGCCTGATCGAGGGCGCCTCCGAGGGCCGGGGGCTCGGCCACCAGTTCCTCCGCCACGTCGAGCGGGCCCGGGTACTGGTCGTGCTCCTCGACCTGGCTTCGATGGAGGGCCACAGCCCCGCCGACCAGGAGCGGGTGCTACTGGACGAGCTCGGACGGCACGAACCCGCCCTCCTGGAACGGCCCCGGCTTGTCATCGGCACCAAGGCCGACGTGGCCTCCGACGACGTGGAGTTCGAGGGCCTGCGGATCTCGGCCGTCACCCACGAGGGTCTGGACCGGCTCCTGGGCGCGACCAGCCAGCTGGTGGAGGAGGCTCGGGCGACGGCGGGCGAGGTCGAGTCGTTCGTGGTGCACCGGCCGGCCGAGGAGGGATTCAGCGTCCGCCGCGACGAGGACGGTGTCTTCCGTGTCGTCGGCCGCATCGCCGAACGGGTAGTGGCCATGGCCGACCTGACCAACCGCGAGGCCATGGCCTACGTGCAGGACCGGTTCCGCCGGCTCGGCGTCGACCGTGCCCTCGCCCGGGCCGGGGTCCGCCACGGCGAGACCGTCCGGATCGCCGGCATCGAACTGGAATACCACGAGCCCGGCGTTCCCGAGAGCAGCGAACGCGAGTCGTCGCCCCGCCGATCGTGATCGTCCGATCGTGATCGTCGTCGCCAAGATCGGCACCAGCTCCCTCACCGACGAGCGGGGCGAGGTGGTGGCTGCCCCGCTGCTCAAGCTCTGCGCCGAGATCGCCGCCGCCCGGGTGGCGGGCCACGAGGTCGTCCTCGTCTCGTCGGGGGCCATCGCCGCCGGGTTGCCGGTCCTCGGGCTCCACCGCCGGCCGACCGACATCCGCACTCTCCAGGCGGTGGCGGCCATCGGTCAGCCTCGCCTGATGGAGCGGTTCTGCGCCATCCTCGGCACCCACGGTCTCGTGGCCGGGCAGGTGCTCCTCACCCCCTACGACTTCATCCACCGCACCCAGTACCTCCACGCCCGCCAGACCCTGCGAAAGCTGCTCGACCTCGGGGCCGTCCCGATCGTCAACGAGAACGACACCGTGGCTGACGACGAGATCCGCTACGGCGACAACGACCGCCTCGCCGCCCTCGTGGCCCACCTGGTCGGGGCCGACCTGCTGCTGCTCCTGACCGACACGTCGGGGGTCATGACCGCCGACCCCCGCATCGACGAGGCCGCCACGCTGATCGAGGAGATCGCCGAGGTCGACGCCGCCCTGGAGTCCGTGGCCGGGGCGTCGGGCAGCGAGCGGGGGAGCGGGGGTATGGCCTCCAAGCTCCAGGCGGCCAAGATCGCCGCCTGGTCCGGCGTCCGGGCCGTCATCGCCGCCGCCGCCGTCCCCGACGTGATCACCCGGGCGGCCGCCGGCGAGCCGGTCGGGACGGTGGTCCGGCCCCGGGCCAAGCGGCTGGCCAGCCGCAAGCTGTGGATCGCCTTCGCCCAGGGGTCCCACGGCCGGCTGGTGGTCGATGACGGCGCCCGCCGGGCACTGGTCGAGTCGGGCCGGTCGCTGCTGCCGGCCGGGGTCCGGGCGGTGGAAGGCAGCTTCGACGCCGACGACGCGGTCGAGGTCATCGGCCCCGACGGGCGCCCGTTCGCCAAGGGCCTCGTCCGATACAGCTCGGTGGCGCTCAGCGAGCTGGCCGGGTCACGCACCACGGACCTGCCCGAAGGCGTTCCGCACGAGGTGATCCACCGCGATGATCTGGTGGTGCTGCCCTAGCCCCGGGGGGCGGGTGGGTTCAGGCCGCCCGGGAGATGGAGTTGTGGGGCTGATGCGGGCGGCTGGGCCGCTTGACGGCCCGGGCCAGGGTCGGGGCCAGGCGGGACAGGGCAGCGTAGGCCGCCATCGACAGGATCAGCGGCGCGAACCAGAGGACCGCCACGCCGAGGCTGGCCACGACCGCCAGCCATGCCAGGCCGCCGGCGAGCCCGCCCGAGAGGTGCCAACCGGTGACCGGCACCGTGCCGCCGACGAAGCCCAGGACCACCATCCAGGCGATCGTGACCACCGAGAAGGTGCCGACGAGGGACCCGAGGACGGTGGAGAGCGGGTCGGTCGTCCGCTCCCGCGGCAAATCCAGGGGATCCCCCTGCGACAGCCTCCACTCGTGTCCGCGATCCATATTCCCCAGTCCTCCCGGCTCGCTGGCCGGCATCACCGTCGCACGAGCTGACCAAAACCTGAAGGAGGCGACTGCACCTACGCGGGGTTCGTCCCCCTGAGCCCCCAACGGGCAAACGCAATGTCGCATTCGCCGCCCGGCGACCCCCAGCCTAGCAACGCCCGCCGCGGCCCCGCCGTCGGATTTACCGCCCGCCCTCAGCCGGTACACAGCTGCCCCACCGGCCCCTTTGGCGTGGGAGACGCCCCCGGCCTCGCCGGTAGAGTGATTTTCATGGAGCATTCCTCACCGTCGTCGGTGGCCGACCTCGGCCGGCGGGCCAAGGCCGCCTCCCGGGTGCTCGCCACGGCCTCCACGGCGGCCAAGGACGAAGCGCTCGGGGCCGCCGCCGACCTGCTCGAACAGCACAGCGGCGACGTCCTTGCCGCCAACGCCGTCGACCTCGAGGCAGCCGAAGCCGGTGGGATGGAGCCCGGCCCGCTCGACCGGCTCCGCCTCACCGAGGCCCGGCTGGGCGGCATGGCTGCCGGGCTGCGCAAGGTCGCGGCGCTGCCCGACCCCGTCGGCGAGGTCCTCGACGGGTGGCGCCGCCCCAACGGCCTCGAGATCTCCCGCGTGCGGGTGCCGCTCGGGGTGGTGGCGATCATCTACGAGAACCGCCCCAACGTGACGAGCGACGCCGGCGGCCTGTGCCTCAAATCGGGCAACGCCGCCCTCCTCCGGGGCTCGTCGACCGCCCTGCGGTCCAACCAGGCGGTGACCGCCATCCTTCGGGAGGGGGCGGCCAAGGCCGGCCTGCCGGAGGACTCCGTCCTTCTGGTCGACGACGTCTCCCACGAGGCGGCCGTCGAGCTCATGCAGCTCACCGGTCTCGTCGACTGCCTGATCCCCCGGGGCGGGCCGTCGCTGGTGCGGTCGATCCTCGACAACGCCAAAGTGCCCTACGTCATCGACGGCGACGGCAACTGCCACGTGTACGTCGATGCCGCCGCCGACCTCGACCGGGCCCTCGACATCGTCCTCAACGCCAAGACCCAGCGGCCGAGTGTCTGCAACGCGGCCGAGTCGCTGCTCGTCCACGCCGCCGTGGCCGACGCCTTCCTGCCCCGGGCCGGCGCCGCCCTCCAGGGCGCCGGCGTGGAGCTGGTCGGCGACGAGGCCGCCCGCCGGCTGGTGCCCGGGATGGGGGAGGCGACCGACGACGACTTCGGCCGGGAGTTCCTGGCCCTCAAGATGTCGGTGGCGGTCGTGCCCGACCTCGAGGCGGCCGTGGCCCACGTCAACCGCTTCGGCACCGGCCACACGGAGGCCATCGTGACCGAAGACCTCACCGCCGCCCGCCGCTTCGTCGGCGCCGTCGACGCCGGCACCGTCACCGTCAACGCCTCGACCCGGTTCACCGACGGCGAGGAGTTCGGCTTCGGAGC
>JAUZEY010000329.1 GCA_030838785.1 Actinomycetota bacterium
AGGGTGTGGACGGCGACCTGGAGGTCCGCCCGCTCGACCTCGGCCGCTTGGCGTCGGTGGAGGCGTTCGCGGCCGGCCTCACGAGCGAGCCCCGGCTCGACCTGCTGGCCAACAACGCCGGGCTGATGGCCGTGGACCGGGGCCTCACCGCCGACGGGTTCGAGACCCATATGGGGGTGAACCATCTCGGCCACTTCGCCCTGACCGCCCGGCTGCTGCCGCTCCTGCGGGCGACGGCCGGCTCACGCATCGTGACGATGTCGAGCATGGCGGCCCGGCTCGGTCACGTCGATCTCGGCGACCTCCTGTGGGAGCGCCGCCCCTACGACCGGTGGCAGGCCTACTTCCAGTCCAAGCTGGCCAACCTGCTCTTCACCGCCGAACTCGACCGCCGGCTACGGGCGGCCGGCGCTGGGACGACGGCGGCTGGGCCGGCGGCGCTCGCCGCCCACCCCGGCGGCTCCCGCACCAGCCTGGGCCGCAACGGCCGCAGTCTGACGAACCGGCTCGTCCCGCTCTACACCCCGTTCCTCCAGCCCGCCTCCTACGGCGCCCTCGGCTTCCTCCGGGCCGCCACCGACCCGGCGGCGCAGAGCGGCGGCTACTACGGGCCGCTGTTCCAGGTCTGGGGACCCCCGGTGCGGGAGAAGCCGAGCCGCCAAGCCCGCGACCCCGCACTGGCCGCCGGGCTGTGGGACCAATCCGAACAGCTCACCGGCTGCGTTCCCCTGTAGCCCCCACCAGCCGGGCCAGGCGCTTTTGGGTGTCGCCGGGTTGACACTGGGTCTGTCGCCGGTGCCGACGACGCCGCGTCGTCGCCCTCGTAGGTTTCGACCCGCAAGTGGTTGCCCGCCGCTCTGGCGGGCCGGAACGTGGGAGGGCTGCGATGCCGTTCGTGGGAACGACGAACTACGAGGGTGATCCGAAAGAGCTGCTGGAGAAGTACGACCGGGCATCGGCACTGATGAAGCGTCGGGAACGGCCGCTGCCGGGGATGATCGCCCACTACTGCCTGGAGACCGACACCGGCATCCGGGTGGCCAACTGCTACGAGACCGAACAGCAGCTGCGGGACGCCTACGGCCGCGACGACTTCCGGGCCGCGCTCCGCCAGGTCGGTATCGACTACGAGGAACCGCAGATCATGCGGGTCCACAACTACTTCCACGTCTCCCGCTGAACGGCGGTGGCGCCGTTACCGCTGATCCAGGCGGGCGGTGACGGCGCCGCCGAATTGGGACTGGGCTACAGCACCTCGTGCGTGGAGTCGAGGGAGAAGAACGTGCAGCCCCAGGCTCCGGCCTTCACGGTGTGGTCCGTCCCGGACGGAACGTAGGCCGAGCCGCCGGCGTGGAGCTGGCGCCCGAGGACCCGGCAGGTGCCCTCCAGGACGACGATGTGATGGTCGGCGTCATGCCGTTCCCAACGGAGCTCGGCGCCCGGTTCGGCCCGCATGATGTCCGGGGCGGCCGGGACACGGGTGATGGTGATGGTGTCGGTGACTACCGGGTCGATAACCAGCATCCGCACGGGTTCTCCTTGAGCGGGAAACGGTAGACATTCAGCGTGACCCGTCGCCGGCCCGGGCGCCATAGCCCGAACGGGCCATCGTCCGCCGGGCCGCAGATACGTCCGAATCACGCCGTAGGCTGGCCCCGTGAAGCTCCGGTCGATCGTCTTCGATCTCTTCGGGGAGTACATCCGTTACGACGGCGGCGAGATCGGCCTGCGGGCCCTCGTCGAGCTGCTGGCCCCGTTCGGCATCGGCGAAGACGTCGTGCGGGTGCTCATGGCCCGCCTCCGCCGGGAGGGCTGGTTCGAGTCGAGCCGGGTCGGCCGCCAGAGCCGCTACCAGCTGACCGGCGAGGGGTGGCGGCTGCTCGACACCGGCCGGGAGCGCATCTTCGAGCGGCCCGCCGAGCCGTGGCCGGGGCAGTGGTGCCTGGCCATCTACAGCGTTCCGGAGTCGGCCCGGGCCACCCGCGACCGGTTGCGCAAGACGTTGACGTGGTTGGGGTTCGGCCCTCTGGCGGCCTCGGCCTGGGTGTCGCCCCACGACCGGCGGGCTCAGGTCGCCGAGGCCTGGAAGGACGAGTCGGACGGTCGCCTCCAGCTGCTCGTGGCCCGCTCCGGCGGCCTGGAGGAGGACCGGGAGATGGCCGCCCGGTGCTGGGACCTGGGCGGCCTCAACGAGGCCTACGCCGAGTTCCTCGCCACCTGGGAACCGAAGGTGAAGGCCTGGCACCGCCGCCGCCCGGAGGGCGCCGACGCACTGGTGGAACGCACCCGGTTCATCCACGAGTACCGCATGTTCCCGTTCAAGGACCCGGGGCTCCCGGCCGAGCTGCTGCCCCGCTCCTGGCGGGGGCGCCAGGCCCACGACCTCTTCGTCGCCGGCTTCAGCCTGCTCCGCGCCCCGGCGGTCGCCCATTACCAGCAGGTGCTCGCGGCGACGGGCGAGGCGGCGGCCGGCCGTCCCGCCGCCACTCCCGGCAACGGCTGATCAGCCGAACGTCTGCGGCGCTCCGGCGCAGCCGAGCAGCGTGACCGTGAGCGGCCCGTCCGACGCCGCCTCGACCTTGGCGTGGCAAGACAGGCCGGCCCGGGCGACGTCGATGGTGATGGACCGGATGTTCCTGGCCACGACCCGCAGCGTGTCGGCCGCCGGCTGGGGGACGGGCGGGCCGAGTTTGCGGTACTCCCGGGTGTAGGGGTTGGCCGGGACCTGGGAGTGCAGGTCGGGATGTTCGTAGCCGGTGCCGAGATGGATGCCGTCGCTTCCGATGGAGGTGTTCTCGGTCGTCACCGGCGGGACGGCCGGCGCTCCCTGTCCCAGGCCGCCCGACGTCACGTCGACCGTGCCCAGCGCCTGGTCCCGGGTCTCGATCCCCGACACCCAGTAGGCCCGGTTGCCGACGAGGCCGGCATCGGCGTCGTCCATGAGCGGGTTGCGGACGTACGTCACCCGGGCCGGGCTCTCGACCCGCTTCATGTCGCCCAGCCAGCGGGTGAGGACGTCCCACGTGCCGTTGTTGCACATCGTCAGGTGCTCGGCGGCGACGGAGTGCCAGGTGACGAACTCGTAGTCGTAGTCACCCTTGGCGTAGATGTCGGCCCGCGTCCGGGTGATGTTGTACGGGATGAAGTCGTCGGTGCTGCCGGCCCACTCCATCACCGGCTGGTTGCGCCGTGACGGGAGCAGGTCGTGGATGACGGAGCCTGGCTCGTGGACGGTGGTCGTGTCGACGGGCAGCTTGTCCGCTACGCCGTTCTGGGTGGGGAACGAGGGCGCGACGTCGAGCCCGTCGCAGATGAAGGCCTTGCCGAACACGTCGGGGAAGGTGAGCGAAAGCTTGTTGGCGCTGTAGGCACCACTGGAGAAGCCGCTCATGGCCGTCTTCGTCGGGTCGAGGTGGAAGCGGCGAGCCACGTCGGCCCATGTCTCGAAGTTGCTGGCGCCGCTCTGGCCGTAGGCCCACTGGTCGGCGCCGCGGGCGTCGGTCCCCACGACGAGCGTCGGATTGTCGGGCCGCTCGCCGACGGCGTGGTACAGGTCGTGGTCGCCGTACACGACGTCGCCGGCGTTGATGGCGAA
This sequence comes from Actinomycetota bacterium, assembly GCA_030838785.1. Lineage (GTDB taxonomy): Bacteria > Actinomycetota > Acidimicrobiia > IMCC26256 > BP-133 > BP-133. The sequence goes on from JAUZEY010000329.1 coordinate 3,596, forward strand.
GCCGCCGAGCCACAACAGCGTGGCGTAGCCGGTCGGCGGCGGAGCGACCTTGGGGACGTAGACCATGTAGCGCTGCAACCGGCTGGCCAGGTCGGGCGTGCAGCCCTGCCGGCACGGCCAGCCGAAGGCAAGACCGGGCCGTTCCTTCTCACCCGGCCCTCCCTGCGAGAACCCGTTCTGCTGCGAGAACGAGAAGGGCCGGGGTCCCTTGGGGTCGGACGGGATCCGCCGCCCCTGGTTGGTCTCGAAGTGGCTGGCGAACAGCAGGCTCATGTAGCCGGTGGTCGGGAGACCGTGGGGCTGGCCCAGCATGTCGTCGTCGGTGCCGGCGGCCAGCTTCGTGAAGTCGACGGTGGCGGAGAACGGGCTGAGGTCGCCCTTTTCGACGGCGGCCAGCTGCTGGTGGTCGCGCCAGGCGGCGTCGTAGGGCTCGTCGTAGCGGAAGGCGGCGTTGAAGAAGGCCGACGGGTGGTCGCTCCGGGCGCCGCCCGGCCGGGAAGCGGTGGGGTCGCCCTCCTTCGGAAGGAGGTAGCGGTCGTGGGCGGCGTCCCACAGACCGGCCGCGGCGCCGATCCGCACCGCCGGATTCCCCCGGGGATCGAAGGCGGAGTACGGCACGCGGATCTCGACCTGGCGGCGCTCGACGTCGGTGGTCACGACCGCTTGCTCGGCCCGGGCCTGACCGGTGACGCCGTCGACGATGTCACCGTGGCTGCCGTGGGCGGTCACGAACACCTGGCCCGGCATCGTCGTGTTGGCGCCGTGGGGCATCGCGACGGGCTGGCCCTGGTTGCCGCCGAGGGCGACGGTGGCCGCCACCAGGTCGGGGTCCGTCATGGTGTTGTAGGTGATGCGGATGGCGGTGGCGTCGGCCAGCGGCTTGAGCCGCACCTCGACGATGTCGGCGGCGTTGTTCCGGTAGCGGGCGTCGGTCGGATACGTGTAGTCGTAGGTGTACGTGTAGTAGTACCAGCGGTAGGCGGGCCCGCCGCCGTGGTCGTCCCACAGGCAGTCCTGGTACAGGAATTCGCCCGCCCGGTAGGCGCTGCTCATGCAGACCATCGTCGGGTCGGCCTTCCAGACGCCGGTGTTCTCCAGCTGCGGCGCCCGGGCCGGCGGCCGGTAGAGGATCTCGGGTCCGGGGGCGACGCCGTTGACGACCGGCGGCAGCCCGTCGATCGCGGCGGGGCCGTCGGCCCGCGGCCGGACGGGCGCCGTTGGCTGTGCGCCGACCCCGTGCGGAAGTACCCCGACCCCGAGCGCCAGCGCGCCGAACGTCGCGGCCCAGGTGCGGAACCGTGTCATCCCCCTCGACCCCCTTGCTGCGACCAGAGCGTGACGTTGATCGGGTCGTAATTCCGTAACGTTTCCGGTGCGGACGTTATCGCATAGCTAACGTTCTTGTGTCAAGCGTGGTGAAAACGCTACGCTTGTCGGCATGCGTACCGCCGTCGTCGGTGGGGGCCCCGGAGGGCTCTTCGCCGCCACGCTGCTCAAGCTGGCCGACCCGTCGTCCGACGTGGTGGTCTTCGAGCGCAACCGTCCCCACGACACGTTCGGGTTCGGCGTCGTGTTCTCCGACGCCACGCTGCGGGGCATCGACGACGTCGACCCGGTGCTGCTGCGGGCGCTGACCGACGACGGCGTCCACTGGGACGAGATCGAGGTCCGCATCCACGGCGAGCGGTGGCGCTGCGGCGGCAACGGGATGGCCGCCATCGCCCGGATGACGCTGCTGCGGCTGCTCCACGACCACGCCGGGGCGGCCGGGGTCGACCTGCGCTTCGAGCACGACATCCCCGACCCGGGCCGCCTGGCCGGCGACTACGACCTCGTAGTCGGCGCCGACGGCGCCAACTCGGTCGTGCGGCGGCACTTCGAGCCCGCGCTGCGGCCGTCGGTCACGGTCGCCTCGGCCAAGTTCATATGGCTGGCCACGACGAAGCTGTTCGACGGCCTGACCTTCATCCACGAACGGGGGCCGGACGGGGTCTTCGCCGTCCACGGCTATCCGTACCAGGTGGGGGGCACCCCCAGCCCCCCGGGCGGGCCCGACGCCAGCACGTTCATCGTCGAGACCGACCAGACGTCGTGGCGGCGGGCCGGCCTCGACGCCTTCGACGTCACCCAGCCGCCCGGCCCGAGCGACATGGCGTCGAAGGCCTACCTGGAGGCGCTCTTCGCCGACCATCTCGACGGGCATCCCCTGCTGGTCAACAACTCCCGGTGGGGCAACTTCCGCACGGTCCGCTGCGCCCGTTGGCGCCACGACAACGTGGTCATCCTCGGCGACGCCGCCCACACGGCCCACTTCTCGGTCGGCTCGGGCACCAAGATGGCCATGGAGGACGCCGCCGGACTGGTGCAGTCGCTGGCCGAACACCCCGGCGACCTCGCCACCGCCCTCGACGCTTTCGAGGCCGCCCGACGGCCGCCGGTGGACAAGATCCAGGGCGCGGCCGGCCCGAGCCTCTCGTGGTGGGAGCACTTCGGCCGCTACCACGATCATCTCGGTGCGGCACAGTTCTCGTTCCACTTCTTCTCCCGGGCCATCCCGCTCGACAAGCTGGCCACCCGCGACCCCCGCTTCGTGACCGACGTGTCGGACTGGTGGACGTCACACCACGGCGCTCCCCCGCTGGCCACCCCGCTGTCGGTCGCCGGCCGCAAGCTCGACGGCCGGGTGGTGACGGTCGCGCCGCCGCCCGTCGGTGCCGACCCGGTGGCGACGGTGCGCAGCGGCGGCGAAGAACTCGTGCCCTTCCGCCTTCCCGGCGACCCTCCTCCGGCCAGCGGGGACTGGGGGCTGTGGCTGACCGCCCCCGACGGCGAGGCGGGCCTGTCCGCCGTCATCACCCAACTCGAGGCGGGCATCGCCGCCGGCGCCGCCGTGGTGGCGGTGAGCGGCGGTTCCTCCGTGACGAGGGTGCTCCTGTGCGAGGAGGCCCGGATGGTCCGCGGCGCCCTGGCGTTGCTGATCGACGACGCCCTGCGCCCCGCCCAGGCGGCCACGCTGATCCTGTCCGGCCGCGCCGATCTCGTCGGCGCCTCCGAAGCCGTCGCCGAAGCTTGGACCGCCGCCGCCTCCACCATCGGGGCGCCGACATGACCGGCGCTGCCGGGCCCGGCCGCCCCGATACCGGCGTTCTTTTCGGTCGGACGGGTGTGCGAAAATAAACCCGGTTGGGTCTGGTGGCGTTGTTAGCGCCGCGGGGCAACGCCGTGATCGGGGCTTGGTCGTCGCCGGGCAAGCGCGGGGCGGCCCTGGCCCGCTCGCTGGCGACCTTTCCCGGGCCCGTCGT
>JAUZEY010000165.1 GCA_030838785.1 Actinomycetota bacterium
ACCGTCGCTTCGATCGTGTCCCGGAGCGCGCCCACGGTCCTCTGGTCGCGCTCGCCGGCCACCGTTGCCGACGTCAACGACACCCGGCGGAACCGTCGCTATCTCGGGGACGTCGAACTCCACGCCGCCTTGTCCGCCACCGTCTCGCTGGAAACGGCCGTGGAGGACGCCGATGTCGTCGTCATGGGCGTGCCGTCCCACGCCTTCCGGGGTGTGCTCGAACTGGTCGCCCCTCACCTCCGGCCGTGGGTGCCGATCGTGAGCCTCGTCAAAGGGCTGGAGCAGGGCACGGACCGTCGCATGACCGAGATCGTCGCGGAGCTGCTGCCCGGCCATCCGGCCGGCGTGCTGGCCGGCCCCAACATCGCCCGGGAGGTCCTGGCGGGCTACGCCGCGGCCGCCACCATCGCCATGCCCGACCAGAGCTCGGCCGAGCGGCTGGCCGAGCTCTTCCGCACGGCCCGGTTCCGGGTCTATTCCACCACCGACGTGATCGGCGTCGAGATCGCCGGCGCCCTGAAGAACGTCTACGCCATCGCGGCCGGGATGGGCGACGGGGTCGGAGCCGGCCACAACACGAAGGCTCTGGTGATCACCCGGTCCCTGCGGGAGATGACCCGCCTCGGCGAGGCCTTCGGGGGCCAACGCGACAGCTTCTCCGGCCTCGCCGGGATGGGAGACCTCATCGTGACCTGCACCAGCCCGCTGAGCCGGAACCGCCACGTCGGCGAGGCGCTCGGCCAGGGCCAGAAGATCGGTGACGTCCTGGCCGGCATGACCCAGGTGGCCGAGGGCGTGAAGACGACGCCGGTGGTCACCGGCATCGCCGAGCGGCTCGGTGTCGAACTCCCGATCGCCCGGGAGGTCGACGCCGTCCTGCGGGGGGCGGCGACGGTGGAGGACGCCTACCGGGGCCTCACCCGCACGACCCCCGGCCACGAGATCCACGGAGTGACGTTCTGATGCGCCATCACAGTTCCCACCCCCGCGCCTCCAGGCCAACCCCTTCGGTGAGCGGGTTCCACGCCGGCGGGTCCGGCACGCCCGTCGTCCTTCTGCACGGCGTGACCGCCACGTGGCGCGTCTGGTCGCCGGTCATCCCGTTCCTCGAGGAACGGCACAGTGTCTTCGCCCCCACGCTGCCCGGCCATTGCGGCGGTGAATCGTTGGCTCCGGATTGCCCCGTGACGGTGGCGGCGCTGGTCGACAGGCTGGCCGCCGAGCTCGACCGCCGCCAGATCGACCGGGCTCATCTCGTCGGCAACTCCCTGGGCGGCTGGCTCGCCCTGGAACTGGCCCGCCGAGGACGGGCCCGCTCGGTCGTGGTCTTCGGATCCGCCGGCGCCTGGTCCTCCGAGCGCCGGGTGCGGGCACTGGCGGCGGGCATGCGGCTGGCGTTCGCCGCCAGCCGGCGCTGCAGCCGCTGGGCCGACCCCATCGCCGCCCGGCGAGTGCTGCGAACCATGTTCCTCGGGGCGCAGGTCGCCTATCCCGACCAGGTGCCGGCCGAAGAGCTGGCCGCCTCGATCCGCAGCTGCCTCGACGCCCCGGCGGTCGTGCCGCTGCTGCGATCGATCGTTGCCCAGCCGTTCCAAACCCTGCCGGCCGAGGCGGGCCGGCCCATTCGGGTGGTGTGGGCCGACCGGGACAAGATCCTGCCCTTCGAACATTACGGCCGGCCCCTCCTCGACCGGCTGCCCGGTGCCGAACTCGTGCGGGCCCCCGGGATCGGCCACGTCCCGACCTGGGACGCGCCGGCCTGGGTGGCCGGGCAGATCCTCGAGGTGGCCGCCAGGGCCGACGCCGGGGAGCGCTCCGATGCCTGACATCGGCTACACCCTCGGCCAGATCCGGTCCGGGCCCACCGGTCCCGCCATCGCCGCCTTCTTCGACTTCGATGGCACGATCATCGAGGGCTACTCCGCCCTGGCCTTCTATCAACACCGCCTGCGGAACTTCGAGATCGGGCCCGAAGAAGCCACCCGCACCATGCTGGCCACCCTGCGGGGGCCGATGGACGAAGCGCGCTTCGCCGAGATCGCCGAGCTCGGCGTGCGGGGCTGGGCCGGCCGGGCCGAGGAGGACCTCGACGAGCTCGGCCAGCGCCTGTTCGTGCAAGGCATCGCCGGCGCTCTCTTCTACGACGCCTGGCAGTTGGTCAAGGCCCACCAGCGCCGGGGCCACACGGTCGTGATCGCCTCGTCGGCCACCCGCTTCCAGGTCGAGCCCATGGCCCGGGAACTCGGCGTCTCGCACGTCCTGTGCACCCCCCTCGAGATCGAGAACGGTCTCTGCACCGGGCGGCTCGGTGGCCGAGCCCTGTGGGGAGCGGGTAAGGCGGAGGCCGTCCGGCGCTTCGCCGCGGAACGCGACATCGACCTCCGGGTCAGCTCCGCCTACGCCAACGGCGAGGAAGACGTGCCGTTCCTCGCCGCGGTCGGCCGACCCCATGCCGTCAACCCGGGCGGCGCACTGGCCAAGGCGGCCGCCCGACGGAACTGGCCGGTGCTGCGGTTCTCGCGGAGCAGCAAACGGTTCGACCCCCTGCCGCTGATGCGGACCTCGGCCATGTGGAGCGGGCTGTTCGCCTCCATCGGCACCGGCATCACCGTCGGGCTGTTCAACCGCAACCGCCGCCAGGGCATCGACCTGGCCACGTCGTTGTGGGGCCAGCTCGGCGCCGCTCTCGGCGACGTCAAGGTCAACGTCACCGGCGCCGAACACCTGTGGGCGCACCGGCCGGCGGTGTTCCTGTTCAACCACCAGAGCAGCTTCATGGACATGCTGATCGCCTTCCGCCTCCTCGAGCGGGAGTTCACGTTCGTGGCCAAGAAGGAACTGGCCAACTTCCCGGTGATGGGCCCGCTGTTCAAGGTGGCCGACGTCGCCTTCGTCGACCGCGCCGACAGGGCGAAGGCCATCGAGGCCCTCGACTCGGTGACGGAGAAGCTGCGGTCGGGTATCTCGGTGGCGATCTCGCCCGAGGGCACCCGATCGGTGACGCCGTCGGTGGGCCGGTTCAAGAAGGGCGGGTTCCGCATGGCGATGGCCGCCGGCGTGCCGATCGTACCGGTGGTCGTCCGCAACAGCGGCGAGCTCATGTGGCGCGACTCGCAGATCGCCCACTCCGGCACCGTCGACGTGGTCGTCCACCCGCCGATCGACGTGTCGGGGTGGACGGTCGACGAGCTCGACAAGCGGGTCGCCGAGGTGCGGGCGCTGTTCGTCGACACGCTCGAGGAATGGCCGGAGTCCGCCACCGACGACGAGGAGAGCTGAACGTGGAGCCCACGAACGGATCGACTGCGGCCAGCTGGGGCGGGCCCGCCGGCATGACCGACTGGGAGGCCGTCATGTGGCGGGCCGAGGTCGAGCCCCGGACCCGCTCGACCGGCGTCCTCCTCGAGATCCTCGACTGCGAGCCGGACTGGGACCGCCTCGTCGCCGCCCACGACCGCATAACCCGGCAGATCCCCCGGCTGCGGGAACGGGTCGTCGAGCCCGCCCTGCCGCTTGTCGCGCCGGCCTGGTCCCCCGATGGCGACTTCGACCTGCGCCACCATCTCCACCGCCTCCGGTTGCCGGCCCCCGGCGGGATGGGCGAGCTCCTCGAGGTCACCGAGGCCCTATTCGACCGGCCGCTCGACCGCTCCCGCCCTCCCTGGGAGGCGGTCCTCTTCGAAGGCCTTGACGGTGGTCGGGCCGCCTACGCCCTCAAGCTGCACCACAGCCTGACCGACGGGCAGGGCGCCCTCCAGCTCCTCGAACTGGCCCACAGCCGGACCCGCGAACCCGGCCCCACCAGCGCGCCGGCCGCACCAGCGCGACCGACCCTCAGCCCGACGTCGCTGTTGGCCACCCGGCTGCTCCGCCGTACGGCGCAAGCCCCGGTCCAGTTGGCCCAGCAGTTCCTCGGCTCGGCCCGGCTCGCCCAGCGGACCGTCACGCACCCGGGGGCGGTGATCTCCGACACGGTCCGCTTCACCCGCTCCCTGCAGCGGGTGCTCTCCCCGCCTCCCGTCGCCCGCTCTCCGCTCCTGGCCGGCCAGGACGGGACGGGCTACCGGCTGCTCGTCCACGACGTCCCCCTGGCCGACCTCAAGGCGGCGGGGAAGGCCGCCGGCGGATCGGTGAACGACGCCTTCCTGGCCGCCCTCCTCGGCGGATTCCGGCGCTACCACGAGCACTTCGGCGTGACCGTCGACCGCATGCCGATCGCCTTCCCCATCAGCCTCCGCACCAGCGACGACCCCCTCGGGGGGAACCGGTTCGCCGGGGCCCGCTTCGCCGCTCCGGTCGGCGAGCCCGATGCCCGGGAACGGATCGCCGCGGTCCGGGAGTTCGTCCTCACCGCCCGGGGCGAACCGGCCATCGGCGTCCTCGACGTACTCGCCCCCCTGGTGAGCCGCCTGCCGACGCCGGTGGTCGTCGGTCTGGCGGCCAGCATGACCGCCATCACCGACGTGCAGGCCTCCAACATCGCCGGGCTGGGGCACACGGCCTACCTGGCCGGCGCCAAGATCACCCACACCTACATGTTCGGTCCCCGCCCCGGGGTGGCGGCCATGGTGGTGATGGCGAGCTACGACGGGACGTGCTGCGTGGGCTTCAACGTCGACCCCGACGCCATCACCGATCTCGACCTCTTCGCCGACTGCGTCCGGGAGGGCTTCGACGAAGTCCTCGCCGTGCGGAACAGCTGATGCGCCGCCTCGTCCAGCGCATCCCCGGACTGGCCGGATCGGATCGGCCCCTGCCGACAGACCCGGTCGAGGTCCGGACCCTGCTCGAGGATGAGCGCTTCCTCGACTCCGTGGGGCAACTGGCCCGGCGGGTGGGCCGAAGCCACGAGGAGGTCCTGCGCGAGAGCGCCGGCTACCTGCGGGAGATGGCCGCCACCCACACCGAGCGGAGCGGCGAGCTGTGGCAGCAGTTCGGGAAATGGATGCTGCGGGGCTACGACTCCCTCTTCGACGAGGAAGGGCTCAGCCGCCTGCGCCAGCTCGACCGCAAGCACACGCTGGTGTTCCTGATCTCGCACCGGTCCTACCTCGACGGGTGGACCATGGGGCCGGGCCTCGCCTCCCTCGGCATCTCGCCGTGCTTCTTCCTGGGCGGCTCGAACCTCGACCTCTTCCCCATCAACACCTTGGCCGCCAATTCCGGCGTGGTGTACATCCGCCGGCAGACCGAAGACCTCCCCGCCTACCGCTTCACCCTCCGCTCCTACATCGCCGAGCTGGTGCGCACCCGGCAGAACCTGTGGTGGTCGATCGAGGGGGGCCGCACCAGGACGGGCAAGCTCCGGCCCCCCCGCTACGGCCTCCTGCGCTACGTCGTCGACGCCGTGCAGTCGTTCGACGGGCCCGAGGTCCTCCTCGTCCCGGTCTCCAACGTCTACGACCAACTCCAGGAGGTCCAGCTGGTCACGGCCGAGGCCAAGGGGGGCGAGAAACGGGCCGAGAGCCCGCTGTGGTTCTTCCAGTACGCCTTCAACCAACGCCGCCGGATGGGCCGCGTCTATGTCGACTTCGCCGAACCTCTCCCGCTCCGGGAGCGCCTGGCCGAACTCGCGGCGGAAGAGACCACGGGCCACGTCGTCGAGCGGGTGGCGCTCGACGTGTCCCACCGGCTCAACCGGGCGACGCCGGTCACGCCGACGGCGGCGGTGTGCGTGGCGATGCTGGCCGCCGACCGGGCGCTGTCCCTCCAGGAGGTGCTGGCCACGGTGGCGCCACTGGCCGACTACCTGGGGCGGCGGGGCTGGCCGGTGGCCGGGGCGGCCACCCTGACCGACGCCATGACGATCCGGCGTGCCCTGCAAGACCTGGTGGCCTCCGGGGTGCTGACGTGCTACTCGGCCGGCGAGGAAACGGTCTGGGGCGTCGGGCCGGAGCAGCACCTCAACGCCGCCTTCTACCGCAACGGCGCCATCCACTTCCTCGTCGTACGGGCCATCGCCGAACTGACGCTGCTGGCGGTGGCCCAGGGCGGGTGCGGCGCCGAAGGAGCCTGGGAGCACGCCCACCGGCTTCGCGACCTCCTCAAGTTCGACTTCTTCTTCCCCGCCCGGGGGGAGTTCCGGACCGAGGTCGAGGCCGAACTGGCCCTCATCGACCCGGATGCCTCGCTCGACGCCGAGCCGGCCGAGGCGCGGCGCGGCCTCCAACGGGCCCCGCTGCTCGTGGCCCACCTCGTCCTTCGCCCCTACCTCGAGGCCTACTGGCTGGTGGCCACCCTCCTGGCCGCCGAGGACGACGAAACGTTCGACGAACCCCGATTCCTGGCCGACTGCCTGCGGGTGGGCCGTCAATGGGCGCTGCAACGCCGCCTGGCCAGTGCGGAGTCGGTTTCGCTGGAGATGTTCCGGCCGGCGCTCATGCTGGCCCGCCACCGGGGCCTGCTCTCCGCCGACGACCCGCTCCTGGCCAAGCACCGGGCCGAGTTCGCCGAGGAGCTGGCCACGATCACCACCGCCATACGCGACATCGCCGAGACCCACCGAGACCGCTAACCCCATCTAGGAGGAACACGTGAACATCGAATTCGCCCAGGCCTGGCTCGACGCCTTCTTCACCAGCGGGGAGGCGACCCGGGACTTCTACGCCCCCGACGGCATCTTCACCGATCCGATCCTCGACCAGCACGTCGAGGGCCACGAGCAGATGATGCGCCTCTTCCCCCTGTGGTCGATGCGGGACGTGTTCGGCAGCCACAAGTTCATCGCCGTCGACTATCTCGGCGATGACAAGCTCGGGGTGTTCCACTGGGTCTGGCAGGCCAACTTCATCGACAACTTCCTCGGCATGCCGACGAAGGGTGCCACGCCGTTCATCGAGGGCATGACCGTCCAGTGCTACAACGAGGACGGGAAGATCACCCGGGACTGGACGTACTGGGACGCCGTCCAGTGCCTCAAGCAGCTCCCCTACCCGATCGAGAACCCGCCGGCCACGCCGCACCTGTGGCGGGACGGCTGGGATCAGAACACCGACCCGATGACGGCGCCCCGGCCCATCCCGCCGGCGCTGGCCCAGCTGGAGTGGTCCCCGGGGCCGTACACGAAGGGGCTCGTCGACCAACTCCGTGTCGTCCCGACGGGCGCCGAGCGGGTCGCCCGCATGGATCTGATCGACACCAGGGCCCAGCCCTGGCTCGACGCCTTCTTCACCAGCGGCGAGGCGACCCGGGACTTCTACACCCCCGACGGGACCTTCGAGGACCCCATCCTCGACCAGCACGTCGTGGGCCACGAGCGGATGATGCGGCTCTTCCCCCTGTGGTCCATGCGCGACCTCTTCGGGACCCACAAGTTCATCGCCACCGACTACCTGGGTGGGGAGCGCCTCGGCGTCTTCAACTGGGTGTGGCAGGCCAACTTCTTAGGTGACGTGTTCCTCGGCATGCCCACCGGTGGGGCGCAGCCCTTCATCGACGGGATCACGGTGCAGGTCTACGACGACAACGGCAAGGTCATCCGGGACTGGACGTTCTGGGACGGGATCCAGCTCGCCAAGCAGCTGCCCTACCCGATCGTCGAACCGCCCCAGACCCCCCACATGTGGCGGGACGGCTACGACCCGGCCACCGACGACACCAGTGCGCCCCGGCCGATCCCCGCCGAGCTGGAGAAGCAGAACTGGTCGCCCGGCCCCTACGACGGGAACCTGATCGAGGAGCTGCGGGCCAAGCTGTCCGCCGACGTCCCGACGGTGACCAGCCTCTGAAAACGTTCACCTCTGCCAAGGAGACGTCATGGGACGAACGCCGCCGAACATCATGGATAACCACCTCAACGCGGTCATGCAGGCCATCCTCACCTACGTGAGCTGGGGCCTGGTGATCGTGATGCTGGTCGTCGCGTGGCGACTCGGGAAGAAGGAGCGCACGCCGTTCTATCTTTTCGCCTGTCTGGCGGCCGGCGTCGCCGCCTTCGCCGAGCCGCTGTACGACGTCGCCATGGACCTGTGGTTCTACGACGTCAATTCCCATGGCAGCGCCGGAGCCATGTGGTCGCACTTCACCGCCTACGGCATCGTGCAGCCGAACTGGTCGCACAGCGGTTACATGATCCTCTATGCGAACGCCGCACTCTTCGCCGGCCACAAGATCGCCAGGGGAATCTGGGGCCGACGAGAGCTATTGAGGATCTTCGGCTTCGAGTTTTTACTCTCGTGCCTGTTCGAGATGATCGCCATCAACGGCAATGCGTACGAGTACTGGGGCCCGCACCAGTTCCGGGTCTTCCAGTACCCGCTGGTGATCGGCGTGCTCGAAGCGGCCCAGGTGGTCACCTTCACCGTCGTGGCCTGCCTCCTCTGGAACAGGGTGCGCTCCTGGGTCGGCCTGCTGGGCCTCTTCGCCCTGTTCCCGATCACCTTCTTCGGGGTCAACTTCGGTGTCGGCTCGCCCGTCATCATCGCCTTGCACCTCGACGACCCGGGATCCACCGGCCTCATCGTCGGCTGTGCCACGTTGATCAGCATTGCCTGGGCCGTCGCGCTGGTCTACGGCCTCAGCATGTTCCTGCCGAAGGAGCGGGAGCGGGAATCCCTGCCCGCACGCCTGCCGGCCACGGTGGCCGCCTGAGGCGGTCGGTCCGTCGTTAAGAAGAAGTCGCCGGGCTCGTCGAAGCCTGGCTGAGCGCCGGCAGGCGGTTCAGCCAGGCGACGAGCTCGGCGACGACCTCGTCGCGGTTGGTCTCGTTGAACATCTCGTGGCGGCCGCCGTCGTAGTACCGGGCGGTGACGTCGAGACCTGCATCCCGGTAGCGGGCCACGAGTTTCTCCAGCCAGGCCAGCCCGGCGTGGAGCGGATCGTCGGTGCCGGAGAGGATGTACACGGGAAGGCCACGGCGGAGACCGGCCAGGGCTTCGGGCTCGGCGGTGCGCGCCGCGGCCGCCTTGAGGGACCGGACGCCGGCCGGATCCAGGCCGAAGCCGCACCGCGGATCGTTGATGTAGGCGTCGACCTGGGCGGGGTGGCGCGACAGCCAGTCGAAGTCCGTGCGGGCAGGTTGGAACGGCGCGTTGAAGGCGGCGAGGTCGAGCTCCACCTCAGGGTCGAGGAGCACGGCGACCTCGTCCAGCGCCGCGCTTCCCGACAGCACGGCGCCCGCGACCCGGTCGGAGCGGTCGAGCAGGTAGGTCTGCAACAGGAACGAGCCGAGGCTGTGGCCGAGCACCACGACCGGTCGGCCGGGTCGCTGGGCGGCGGCCCGTTCCACGACGCGGCCGAAGTCCTCGACGACGGCCTGCCAGCCCCCGGGGCCGAACGATCCCAGTTCCGCGTCAGTGGCCGCGGTGGCCCCGTGTCCCCGATGGTCGGCGGCGACAACGTCGAGGCCCGCCCCGGTGAGGGCCGCGGCCAGGTGGGCATAGCGCAGGGCGTGCTCGCCGAGCCCATGGGCGATGACGACCACACCTCGCGCCGGCTCCTGGGCGCACCAGCGGTATCCCGCCAGCCGGGTACCGTCGGAAGCCTCGACGGGGAAGGGCGTCGGCTCCATCGTCGTCACGGTTGAACTCCTCGCGCCAAGGCCCGGGATGACGCACCGGTTGGGGGAGGATTCCGGCGCGTCATCCCGGGCTGGGTGGGACTTCTTTTCTCAGGACGTCACTCGTCGTCGTCCTGGCCAGTCCCGAGCTCGAGCCGGCCCATGTACATGTAGGTCTGGTCCTCGGTGAGGGGCTGGAACGGACCGGCGGCGGCGTCCCGGTAGAGCTTCTCGAGGACGTGGCCCCGGCGGTACGACGCCCCGCCGACCAGCCGCATCGCCTTGTGGGTCACATGCGCCGCGTTCTCGGTGGAGAACACCTTGGCCATTCCGATCAGCGCCGGTCGCATGCTCGGGTCCCAGTCGTCGTCGTCGCCTTCGATGAGCTGCCGGCAGGTGGCCTGGATCACCCGGCGGGTGAGCTCGTTCCGGTAGGCGATCTCCCCGACACCGTCCTGGATGTAGCCGATGTCGCGGGCTTTGAGGTCGGCGCCGACGTCGGCGGAGAAGATCGGGCCGGTGTGCTTCGTCCGCAGGATCGCCCGGGTCTCTTCGTAGCAGCGGATCGCCAAGCCCCAGTAGACGGAGGCGAACAGCAGTGAGGCCCATTCCAGGCTGGCGAAGACGCCACCCCGCATCTCGCCGCAGTACCCGTCCTCGGGGACGTAGAAGCCGTCGAAGACGAGCGTGTGCGTGCCGGTCGCCTTCATGCCCATGGCGTCCCAGGTCTTGCGGATCTCGAGGCCCGGAGCGGTGCCGGGGGCGTCGAGAGCCACGATGAAGTTGCTCTCCGCCGCGACCCGGGCCTCGAAGTCGGTCGGGAGGTTGCCGTCGGCGTCGGTGATGGTGGCGCTCCCGGACCAGATGTCGGACACCTCGGACAGGGTGCCCCACATCTTCTTGCCGTACAGCTTCCACCCACCGCCCGGCTGGGGCACCGCCTTGGTGTCGGCGAGGCCGCCGAAGCCCCGCTCTTCGCTGAAGGTCCCGCAGAGGATGTCCCCGTCAGCGATGCGGGGCAGCCACTCCTTCCTCTGGTCGTCGGTGAAGGAGCCGTTCAGGATGCCGACCATGATGTAGTGCATGTTGTAGGCCAGCGCGATGCCCGGGTCCCCCCTGGAGAGCTCGGCGGCGACCTTGCAGGTGGTCCAGATGTCGGCCCCCATGCCCCCGAACTCCTTGGGAACACTCAGGCCGACGAGCCCGCTGTCCTTCATGATGGCTGCCGAGGGGTAGGCGAACGTGTTGTCCTTGTCCGCCTGCGGGCCCAGCTTGGAAAACTCCGCCGCTACCTGGCGGGCCGTTTCGATCGCCTGCTCTTGTTCCTGCGCCGACATCTCGATGGTGTGCACAGAACCTCCATGGTTAATCGTGATCGTGGCGGACGTGTGGTCAAACGATGAGGAGGTCCTGGCGCCCGGCCTCCTGCAGGAGCTGCTGGTACGTGGCGAAGAGCGGCTTGGTGAGGGGAAGGAGCTTGAGCGCCTTCGTCCTCGAGCCGCTCATCTTCGCCTTCCCCTGCGCCATGGCGAGGGTGAGGTTGAGCTTGCCCAACCAGAACTTGTGGCCGTTGTCCGACGACATGCGCAGCTCGACGGTGGAAGGAGCACCTTCGGCTGCGTCGCCGCAGGTGACCTTCTGTCCGGGAAAGTCGACCAGGATGGTCGAGGCCGGGTCCGTCTGGGTGATGCGGACCACGAGGTCACCACCTTTCGTGGCCGCCACGAACTGGGGATCGTTGACGGCGATCTCGAACATCTTCCCCAGGTACTCGTAGACCTCGGCGGCGTCCTTGAACGTGCTCATCGGGAACCTCCCTCTCAGTGGATTCGCTCGGGGATGCCTAGCCCCGGGTGACGGCGAAACGGCTCAGCGCGGCCTGACCGCCGAAGACGGCGACCCCGCCGATGATGATCATCAGGTACAACCACCCGGCGCCGTTCCCGGATCCGGTTCCGGACGTGGGCCTGAACCCGCCCAGGGTCCGTGGTGCCACAGCCGGCGAAGCAAGGGCAAACTGCGGCGCCGAAGCAGCCGGCTCAGGTGCGGTCGCGGTGGAGCCACTCGTGCTGTCGCCGGTGGACGGGCTACTGAAGGACGAGGTGCTGAGCGGCGAACTGCTGAGTGCCGATCGACTGCGCAGCGTTGGACTGGCCGATCCGCTGTCGACCGACCCGGCGCCAACGTCGGTACCCGGACTTGCCGCCCCGCCCGCGCTGGGCCCCGAGCCCATCGTGCCCCCGGTGGCACCGGTCCCCTCGCTCGGCTGGGCGCCGATGATGGTGTCGAGTGCCGGTGAGGCGTCCGAAGCTTCGTTCACCGAAGTGATCGAGGCCCGGCAGATGATGTAGACCAGCTGTGAGTCCTTCTGGGCCGAGGTGATCTTCAGTCCACCGATGGTGTAGCTGGTCCTGCCGCTGACTTCGTCAAAGCTCTTCGTCACCGGCGCGACCTCGATCCGGAGACCGGCGGCCTTCAGCGCCTCGTCGGCCTGCTTGAGGGCGTCCGCCTGGCTCATCCCCTGACCGGCGAAGACGATGCCGTTCTCGGTGAAACCGAACTTCTGGCCACTGACCGAGAACGTGCCGCTGGTCGAGCTCGTGATCTCGGGCTGGCCCGCGCCGGAGTGCCGGATCGCGGCCTTGGCGATGGCGTTGCCGACCTCCAACGGACCCGTCACGAAGCCCTGGACGGTGCCGCTGGCCTCGGCGACCGAGGTCCCGCCTTCGATGATCTTGGTGACCGCGTCCGCCGTCTCCTGCTGGTTCGGCGCCGGAATCTCCGGCGGGGCACCCTGCGACCCGTGTGCTTCCGAAGAGCCTTGGCCGCACTTGGCGTTCACCCTGCCGTAGGCGAACGCCCCGTTCTCCTCCCCGGTGTCCCGGCAGGTGATGAAGCCGGGCAGTCGGGTGAACGGAAAGGCGACGTCCTTGAGGCCGAACTGAGGTGGGACACCGTTGGCCGTACCGGGCAGGTTCTGCACCGTGGAGCCGAAGAACGGCGTGCTCGCCGTCGCCGTGCCCCCGCCGGTACTGCTCAACTGCGTCTCCATGTACAGCGAGGACGCGTTGTTCGTTGGGGAGGCGGGAATGCTCCCCGAGTTGACCTCGAAGTACATCGCGTCACCCCGCGCACTGACCTCGATCCGGCCGGGGGCGGCAGCCGCAGATCCGGCGGGCATGCCCACGAGGAACGCGACGCTGCCGGCGGTGGCCAGGGAGGTGAGGGTGAGAGCCCAACGACGCGGCCTCATGACGCCAGCGACCCGAGGTAGGAATTCATGATCGTCTCCTCCGAGATCTCGCCCGGCTCGCCGGCAAAGGTGATCGTGCCGCGATCCATGATGTAGACGTAATCCGCAAGTTTGAGCGCTTGGGCTACGTACTGCTCCACGAGAAGCATCGACTTGCCCTGCCGCGCCAGGTCGTGCAGATACTCGAAGATCTCCTCGACGATCTTCGGGGCCAGGCCCATGGACACTTCGTCGAGCAGGATGTACTGGGGATCCGACACGTAGGCGTGACACAGCGCCAGCATCTGCTGCTCGCCACCGCTCATCGTGCGCGATATCTGCTTCGCCCGTTCGCCCAGGCGGGGGAACACCGAAGTGGCGTTGCCCAGCGAGGCCTTGAAGTTCCGAGCGGGGGCCTGCAACCGGATGTTGTCGGTGACCGACAGCGACGGGAAGATGCCGCGGCCTTCCGGCACGTGGCAGACACCGTGCCGCGCCAACTGGTAGGGCGCCTTGTTGGTGACGTCCTCACCATCGACCAGGATCTGGCCCGACCGCGTGCCCAGCAGCCCCGAGGCGACCTTGAGCGTCGTCGTCTTGCCGGCGCCGTTGGGGCCCAACAGCGCTACCACCGCGCCGTCCGGGACGGTGATGCTCACGTCTCGGAGTACGGTGCCGGCGTCGTAGCCGGCGGTGATGTTCCGGAGCTCAAGCAACGATGGCCTCCCCGAGATATGCCGAACGCACCAGGTCGCTGCTCATGGCGTCGTTCGTGGTCCCCTCATAGATGATCTTGCCGAAGTCCAGGACATAGATGCGCTCGCAGATCTCGGAGACCAACGCCATGTCGTGCTCGACGAGAAGTATCCCCACTCCGGACTCGGCGACATGGTCGGTGAGCACCGTGCCGAAGGCGTTGGTCTCGGCGGCATCCAGACCCGAAGACGGCTCGTCGAGCAACAGGAACTTGAACGGCGTGGCGATCGCCCGGGCCAGCTCCACCAGGCGCCGCTGGCCGGTGGACAGATCGACGACCGTCTTGCGGGCCAGGTGGGTGATGCCGCACCGCTCCATGGCGTCGGTGGCCCGCCGCTCGACCTCCTTCGACTCCTTCGCCGTGGCGTAGAGCGGCCCGAGGAGGCGGAAGCTGGAGAAGTGCGCCGACGGCCCCGCCCGCACGTTCTCGGCCACGGAGAGGCTCTCGAACAGCTCCATGCGCTGGAACGTGCGGCCGAGCCCGCGGTGGGCCCGGTTCGCTGTCCCATGACCGTCGAGCCTGTCCTCGCCGAGCTGCACGGTGCCCGACTCCGGCCGGTTGCGCCCGGTGCAGGCGTTGAAGAACGTCGTCTTCCCGGCGCCGTTGGGCCCGATCAGGCCGGTGATCCGGCCACCGTTGGCGTAGACGGTGGCTTCGTTGACGGCCACGATGCCGCCGAAACGGACCGTGACGTTCTTGACGTCGAGGTCCACGCTCATCGTCCCGCTCCCTTCCCGCTGCCGACCAGTTCGGGTTCCGCGCCGACGGGCGTCGAGCGAAGGGCGACGGGCTTCACGGGCGCGCTGTCGAGTCGAGCCCGCACCGGTCCGGCGGATGGGTCCCGACGGTCGCCGCTCGCCGAACTGACCCTGGCGATGGCGCCGCGGATGTTGAGGGCGGGGGAGATGGCCACGAAGATGGCCAGGAGACCGAAGATCACGCCTTGATACTTGAGGAAACCCTCGGTGTTGAACGGCGGATAGATCCTGATCAGCTGGAACAGGATCGCGGCCAACAGCGGCGAGGCGATCGGCCGGCGTCCGGCGAAGCCCAGCACCGCGACCATGACCAGCGAGACGGTGACGCTGAACGGCCCGGTGAGGGCCCCGCTGGCGTTCTGCGGCACCCCGGAGATCACCACACCCCCGAGGGCGGCGAGGAACGCCGAGATGCAGAACACCACGACCTTGATGAGGGTCGTGTTGGCGCCGTGGGCGGCCAGCGCAGTCGGCGAGTCCGACATCGCCCGCAGCAGGGAACCCAGCCGGCTGGCCCGCACGGCCAGCACGACGGCGCCGGCGAGCACGGCGACGGCCAGGCACAGGTAGTAGAACGGAACGATTTCGGTGAAGTGCACGCCAAGGATCTCCGGTCGCGGCACATCGATCCGCTGGGCCTGGCCGAACAGGATCGAGGTGTAGTACCCGACCTGCTGCATGGCGATGGCAAACCCGAAGGTGGCGATGGCAACATAGATGCCCCCGAACCGGATCGCCGTGATCGACACCAGAGCCCCGACGGGGATCGCCACCGCGCCGGCGATGAGCAATGCGAGCGGCCAGGAGATTCCGTGCTGGAGCATGTGCCCGGCGGTGGCGGCGCCGACCGCGGCGAAGGACATCTGGCACAGGGAGATCTGTCCCGACATCCATACGAGCATGCCCAGTGACGCGAACACGATGAAGTAGCCGAGCGTCGAGGCGTACTGCGTCATCTCGGCGTTGGGGACGAAGGTCGGGACCAGAAGGAGGACGGCGCCCAGGAGGGCGAAGCCGCCGTAGGTCACCGGGCGGCTGAAGGTCCGGATCGGGCGCGTCCGCCGGGCGTTGGCCACCCCACGCTCCGTCAGTAGTCGGGTCGGCGCGACCAGGAACACCAGGAACAGCAGCAGGAAGGGCGTGTTGCCCGGCAGGTTCTGAACGAGGGGGTTGGAGGAGATCTTCGAGACCTGACTGGGCAGGTACGCCACCATGACACCGATGACCATGGCGCCGGCGACGGTGAGCAGAAGGTTCTCGAAGCGGCCCAGCGCCGCCGCCCCATAGGCGGCGATGACCAGCAGGATCAGCGTATTGACCGATACGCCGAGCTTGGGAGCCAGGAACATGCCGGAGACCGCGGCGAAGCATGAGCCGATGATCCAGGACAGGCGACGGACCATGGCCGGGTTCGTGCCCTGCAGGCTCAGCAGGTTCGGGTCGTCCACCACCGCGGTGGTGCTCTTGCCGATTCGGGTCCGCTCGAAGAGCACGTACAGCCCGGCCCCGGCGCCGAGCGAGAAGCCCGTCACGGCGAGGTCCTCGACGGTGACTCCGAACCGGCCGAGGGTAAACAGGGTGTTCGTGGGCAGGTAGGACTTCATGAAGATGTTGGCGGAACCGTAGATGGCGGTCATCAGCGACTGGAGGAGCACCAGCAGCCCGACCGTGGCGACGACCACCATGACCGTTGGCGCGGACCCCAGCAAGGCGGCGAGCCGTTCCACGAGGAGACCACCGAGCACGCCCACGACGAGCAGGGAGACGAGGAAGGCGGGGGCCCAGTGCCACCCCTGCCGGATGTGCAACTCGTAGAACAGGTAGGCGGCCACGGCGGCGATCCCGCCGTGAGCGAAGTTGAAGATGCCGGAAGTCTTGTAGGTGAGCACCAGGCCAAGGGCGACCAGGGCGTAGACCGACCCGATGGCGATACCTGAGGGCAGGAAGACGAGGAACTCGGTCATGGGCGGCACACTCCACAGGCGACACGGCCGGCCCGCTCGTGCTCCGGGCGGGATGCGGCGCTCCAGTTGCGACCTTGCGCCATCGTGCAGCCGGGGCGGTGGAAATGTCGCAGCCCCTCGCCACCGACGACGTTCTGCGAGGTCGGGTCACCGGACCCGCCGGCCGACCTCCGGACGGGCAGGCCGCGCAGGTCGCCGAGCACCGCCAGTCGGCGAAGCGCGACCGCACGGCGGCCGGCCAGCAACATCGGGATCGTGCCGGCGCCGGCGAGGATGACACCGGCAACGGCCATGTTG
>JAUZEY010000212.1 GCA_030838785.1 Actinomycetota bacterium
CGGTGCAGCGCTGGCGGGTGCGGACCCCGGCCGGTGACTTCGAGGCCGACGTCCTCGTCTCGGCCACCGGCGCCCTCTCCGACCCTGCCGTCCCGCTGCTGCCCGGGCTGGAGCGTTTCAAGGGGACGGTCTTTCACTCCGCCCGGTGGAACCACGACCACGACCTGACCGGGAAGCGGGTGGCCGTGGTCGGGACGGGCGCCTCGGCCATCCAGTTCGTGCCCCAGATCCAGCCCCGCGTCGGGCACCTCACGGTCTTCCAGCGGACGCCGCCGTGGATCCTGCCCCGCTGGGACCGCCCCTTCCGCCCGTCGGAGCGGTGGGCGTTCCGTCACCTCCCGCTCATCCAGCGCCTGGCCCGGGCCGGGATCTACTGGGGTCGGGAGCAGATGGTGGCCGGCTTCGTCGTCGCCCCGGGCCTCATGCGGGCCGCCGAACACCTCGCCCGCCGGCACCTGGAGCGGTCGGTGCCCGACCCGGAGCTCCGGGCCAGGCTGACACCCGACTACCGCATCGGCTGCAAGCGGATCCTGATCTCCAACGACTACCTGCCGGCGCTGACGCAACCCAACGTCGACCTCGTCGCCGCCGGTCTGGGCGAGGTGCGGGAGCGGTCGGTCGTGTCCGCCGACGGCACCGAGCACGAGGTCGACACGATCATCTTCGGGACGGGGTTCCACGTCACCGACATCCCCGTCGCCGACCGGATCACCGGCCGGGGCGGCCTGTCCCTCGAGACCCGCTGGGCGGGTGGGATGCGGGCCTTCAAGGGGACGGCCGTGGCCGGCTTCCCCAACCTGTTCCTGCTCGTCGGGCCCAACACCGGCCTCGGCCACAGCTCGCAGGTGTTCATGATCGAGTCGCAGATCGCCTATGTGCTCGACGCGATCCGCCACATCGAAGGAACGGGCCGGGTGGTCGAGGTCGGTGACGACGCCGAGACCGCCTGGGACGCCGGCGTGCAGAAGGCCATGGAACGCACCGTGTGGACCACCGGCGGCTGCGCCAGTTGGTATCTCGACGAGCGGGGGCGCAACACGACGCTCTGGCCCGGCTCGACCTGGCGCTTCCGTCGCCGGACCGCTCGCTTCGACCCGGCGGCGTATCGGATCATCGAGCCGGCCCCGATCGCCCCGGAGCCGGCTCTGGCTTCAGACGCCCCGTCCTAGCGACTCAGAAGGTGTCGCCGTCGTGGTGCAACTTGTCGTAGTGCGACCTGCCCTCGCCCGGGGCATCCTGCTTCGGCTGGCCGGAGTCCTCGGCGGCCGGCTTCGACGCCTCGTCGTGCCCTTTGCCGTCGGACGGGGCCGCAGGCTGCGCCGAGTGGGCGCCCCGTTGTTCGGCTGAGGCCGCTTGGGGAACGACGAATACCAGTAACCCGCCACAGATCATTGCCGTCAGTGCCCGCTTCACAATTCCTCCTTGTGCCCCCCTGCGGAGGGTGCTGTGAAGCGGGACTGTAGCTTCTCGTTTACGTAAATAACACCTTTTGTTGGTGTACCGTTAGTCTCTATGTAACTACCCCGGCATGCAACTATGGCGTACCGGAGAATACGGCGACGCCAACGTGACGGATCCCCCCGATCTTGGTGAACTCGCCGACGACGTAGAGGTGGGTGGCGTCGGCGGCGGCGGCATAGGGGCCGGTCGGGGTGTTGGCCGTCGGGTTCCAGTCGGCCAGCCGGCCGGTCCGGTCGAAGGCCGAGAGGTGCTCCCGGGCCATCCCGTCGGGGCAGTACTGGTAGCAGTCGGAGCCGGGCTGGACGATGTTGTCGTAGTGGCCGATCAGGTAGACGCTGCTCTCCGTCTCGACCACGGCCATGTTGTCGCCGTCGGTCTTCACCTGCCACACACCGTCGGGCGGGCCGTGGGGGCGGAAGGCGTAGAGGAGGCCCCCGGTGCCGCCGGCGGCGGCGTAGAAGGTGTGACCGTCGCGGCTGCGGGTGAGGCCGAAGACCGGCCGGTCGACCTTGGCCTGCCACGGCGTCGGCTGGCCGGTGGCGGCGTCGAGGCTGACGAGGCCGGAGTGGCCGCCGAAGGCCAGGAACGTGCCGCCGACGTGGACGGTCGTGCCGTCGGCCGAGGGGGCGATGGCATAGACACCGCCGGAGCGGGTCGTGTCCCGGGTGCCGGTGTGGCCGTAGTAGCGCCCGCCGGCGTCCCTGGGTGGCAGCCACGCGGTGAGGCTTCCGGTGCCGGCGTCGAGGGCGGCGATGTGGGGCCGATCTTCGACCGTGCCGTCGGCGGCCGTGAGTTGCCGGAAATCACCGCCGACATAGAGAACTCTGCCGTCGGGGGACAGGCCCAGCGCCCGGACGACGCCGTCCAACCGCGGCGGCGTGAAGCTCGGGTCGAGCGCGCCGGTGACGGCGTCGACGGCGGCCAGGCGGATGGCCGGCCCGCCCCCGATGTGGTGGAACATCCCGCCGACATAGATGCGCCGCCCGTCGGGCGAGGCGAGGAGCGCCTGGACCTCGTCGTCGGCGTCGGGGTTCCAGTCGGCCAGCGTGGTGCCGCCGTTGCCGAGCGCAGCCAGATGGTTCCGCGCCACATTGGCCGACGCGTCCTTCGAACCGGGTGGCGACATGGCGGCGAAATCACCGCCCAGATAGACGAGGCCTCCGCTGGCCGCGACCGTCAGCACGCGGCCGGCCTTGCCGGTGTCGGCCATCTCGCTGCCCCAGGTGTCATCGGCTGACGGGGAGAGCCCCACCGCCGCCCCGACCGGGGTGACGCAGAGTGCCGTCACGGCGACGAGCGCCGCCAGGATGGATCGCGCCCTGCGAGAGGCTGGTGAAGCTCCCAAGCCACTGCCCCCTCGGTTCACAACTGTGCTCACCTTGGCGCAGCAGACGCCTGAGCGTCAACTCAAGCTTTCACACCCCCAGCCACAGGCGCCTCAGACGGGCAGACCGAGCCCCCGGGCGATGAGCATGCGCTGAACCTCGGAGGTGCCCTCGCCGATGGTGAGGATACGGGCGTCGCGGTAGTGGCGGGACACGTGGGAGTCGTCCATGAACCCGTAGCCACCGTGGAGGTGGCTGGCCTTGTAGGCCACCTGGTTGGCCAGCTCCGAGGCCATGAGCTTGGACACCGCCGCCTCCCGCTCGATCGGCCGGCCGGTGTCGTACTTCCAGGCCGCGTCGTAGGTCAGGAGCCGGCACGTGTCGGTCAGGGCCGACAGGTCGGCGATGCCGAAGGCCACCGCCTGGTGGGAGGTGAGCGGCTTCCCGAACGACTCCCGGGAGGTGGCGAACTCCAGGGTCGCCTCCAGGCAGCCCCGGGCCAGCCCGGCCGACATGGCGGCGATCGGGATGCGGGCCCACGTCAGGAAGGCCAGCGCCTCCCGGTAGCCCCGCCCCTCCTCGCCGATCAGGTGCTGCGCCGGTACCCGCACGTCCTCGAAGTACAGCGGGTG
>JAUZEY010000236.1 GCA_030838785.1 Actinomycetota bacterium
GCGTGGAGGACGTCGGAGTACCGGCCGAATTGGGGATGCGCCGTCCACAGCGTCGGTGTGCGGCGGAGGATCTCCCCCTCCGGTTTGACCGACGTGAGGACCATCCACACGAACGGCGCCACGGCGAACAACGCCACCACGACGGCGGCGACGTAGAGGGCCGCAGTGGCCGCCGGCCGGCGCCTCATCGGAGGCGACCTGCCGGCACCGCGACCTCGTCGCGGGCGAGGCGGCCATAGGCCACGGTCATGAAGAGCAGCACGAGGAACAGGGCCACCGCCAGGGCGGCGGCGCTGCCGAGATGGAGGCGGGCGAAGCCTTCGCGCCACACGGTGATGGCGGCCAACTCGGTGGAGCGGTAGGGGCCGCCGCCGGTCATCACGTAGACCTGGTCGAAGATCTTGAAGTCCCAGATCGTCGACACCACCACCAGCGTGAGCACCAGCGGCCGGAGCATGGGCAGGGTGACGTGCCGCAGCATCTGCAGGGGGCCGGCGCCGTCCATGCGGGCGGCCTCCTTCACTTCGGGCGAGATCGACTGCAACCCGGCCAGCAGCGACAGGGCCACGAATGGGAACGACTGCCAGACGACCACCACGCCGACGGCGATGAAGGCCGGCCACCGGTCGTTGAACCACGAGAAGCCGGTGAAGTCGTGGCCGAGGTGCGACAGGGTCCAGTTCACGAGGCCGTACTGGTCGTCGAACATCCACCGCCACACGACCCCGGCCGCCACCCGGGGGACGGCCCACGGCAGCAGCACCAGCACCCCCAGCAGGCTTCTGCCCTTGAAGCGCTGGTCGAGGAGCAACGCCACGGCCAGCCCGGCGGCCATGGTGGCGGCCACGCAGGCGAAGCCGAACACCGCCGTGGTGAGGAACACCTCCCGCAGGTGGGCGTCGGTCAGCAGGTGGCGGTAGTTCTCGAGGCCGACGAAGCGGCTCTCCCCCGACGCGAGATAGGGCAAGCCTGCGAACCGGAACGAGAGCCAGACCGTCCGGCCGACCGGATAGACGACGAGGCCGAAGACGAGGAGGAGCGCCGGGGCGAGGAGCAGCCAGGGGAGGATCTTCTGGTCGAAGGTGCGCGACGACGGGCCGCGGGCCTGGCGGGGGGACGAGCGGCCGGGGCGGTCAGCCACTGAAGGCGGAGTCCATGCTCTTCGCCACCGCCTTCATCGCCTGGGCGGCGGTCTTCTTGCCGGCCATGACCTGCTGGACGGCGGCGGTGAAGAGGCCGTCGGCTTCGAAGCCGCCCCATTCCCGGGTCGGGGGGTAGGTACGGGAGTGGTCTTCGAGCTGGATGGAGAAGGCGCGGTAGAGCGGGTCGGGCGGCGTGGCCGCCGAGAGCGCATCCTTGGCGCCGGGGAGGAACCCGATCTTCGTCGTGAAGGCGGCCACCCGGGCCGGATCGAGGAGGAAGTCGACGTAGCGGCGGGCCACGGCCTCCTTCTTCGTGCCGGAGAAGACGACGAGGTGGCTGCCGCCGGCGAAGCTGTCCCGGTCGCCGCCCGGCCCCGCCGGCAGGAGGGCGGTGCCGACCTTGCCGGCCAGCTCGGGGTGGGCGCCGAGCAGGGCCCGGAGGTCCCAGGCGCCGCCGATCATCATGGCCAGGTCGCCCGCCTCGAACGCCTTGCGGACGTCGCGGGCGTTCCATGACAGCGCCCCGGCGGGGGCGAAGTGCTCGGTGCGGTAGAGGTCGGCGTAGAACTGCACCGCGGCCACCGCCGCCGGCGAGTCCATCCCCGACCGCCAGATTCCGCCCTTGCGGTAGGCGATCTCGCCGCCGTTCTGCCACACCATCGGCAGCACGTAGTGCTCGGCGTTGCCGGCCACGCCGAAGGCGGCCTTGCCGGTGCGGTCCCGGATCGCCCGTCCGACCGAGACGAGCTCGTCCCACGTGGTGGGAACGGAGAGCCCGAGGGAGGCGAGGACGTCGGTCCGGTAGATGAGGGCTCGGGCCCCGGCGTACCAGGGGACGCCGTAGACCTTCCCGTCGACGGTGGCGCCCTCGACGAGGCTGGGCACGAACTTGGCCGGACCGCCGGGGCCGCCGACGTCGGCCGGTTCGAGGGCGCCGATGTCGCCGAACTCCGGCGTCCACGTGCTGCCCATCTCGGCCACGTCGGGCACCTGTCCGCCGCCGATGGCGGTGACGAACTGGTCGTGGGCACTGGCCCAGGGCACGAACTGCACCTCGACCCGGTCGCCCCGGTGGGCGGCCTCGAAGTCCGCCGTCGCCGAGGTGAAGAAGGCCCGCAGCTCCGGGGCGCCGGGCTCCATGATCCAGACCTGCAACGGCCCCTTGGCCGATGACCCCCCGGCGGACGGGGTGAGCACGCCGCAGGCGGGGAGCAGAGTGAGGAGCAGGACGACGCAGAGCGCCCGCCCCGTCGCGCCGGCGGGCCACCGGCGGCGGGATGACCTGCTCCACACGAGCGAGCCTGAGGCCCGGCACGCCCAGCCGAGCGCAGCCGGCATCAGGCGGTCACCGGGGCCCGGCGGCTGGAGGAGCTGTCGAACACGAGGCCGGCGAGGGCGCCGCGGGTGCCGGGGGTGGCGAGGCGGGCGGCGCCGGTCAGGGCGTCGGAGGCAGGGGGCATGAGGTCGGCGGCGGGAAAGGTCGAGCGGATCCGGGCCAGGAACGGCTCGAGGAGCAGGGAGTCGGGAGCGGCGAAGAGGCCGCCGACCCAGGACACCGCGATCGGGATCTGCGATCCCGGATGCAGCCGGCGGGCGCAGGCGACGGCCGAGTCGGCCAGGGCGGCGGCTGCTTCCAGCCAGATGTAGCGGGCGACGTCGTCGCCGGCGGCGGCGGCCTCGGCCACCTGGACGGAGAACGACGCGATGGCGGCGACCGGCCCGGCGCCGGCCCGGGCGGCCAGCTCCGGGAGGCGGTCGAGCGGGCCGACGTCCCGTTCCACGAGACGGGCCAGGAAGGGAGAGCCGCCGCTCCGGCCGTCGTGGGCCCGCAACGCGGCGTCGAGGCCGCGCCGGCCGATCCAGAACCCGCTGCCGATGTCGCCCAGGAGATGCCCCCAGCCGTCGACGCAGGCCACGGCGCTGTCGACGACCCACCCGTCCTCGCGGGAGTTGCCGCC
>JAUZEY010000342.1 GCA_030838785.1 Actinomycetota bacterium
TTGGTATCGCGGGCCGAACGACGCAGCCGGCTCGACGCGGCGTCGGCGGTGACGCCCTCCCGTCCCATGAGCACGCCTCGGGCCTGGGAGATGACGTCCCGGCCCCGGAGGGCATCCCGCAGCGCCCGGCTGAGTTCTTCCACCGAGACGTCGACGGCGGCGCTGACGAGGAGGTCTGACGCCTGGGCGGCGAACAGGGACGACAGCTCCAGTTCTGGAGCGGCGAACGCCCCGGCGTGGAGGGAGTAGATGTTCAGCGCCCCCACGGGCCGGGTCCGGGTGAGCAGCGGGGTGGAGATGATGCTGTTGATGCCCCGTTGCCGCGCCCGGGGGATGAACGCCGGCCAGCGGCGCTCGTCGTCGAGGGACTCGACATGGAACCAGTGGCCCTCGGTGGCGGCGGACACGCACGGTCCTTCGCCGGTGGCGTACTGGTCCCGGTCCATCCCGCTGACGGTCTCGTCGCTGGCCGCCACCGTGGTCAGCACGCCGTGGCGGCGCAGGGAGACGCTCACGCCGTCGGCGCCGCCCACGGTGACCCGAGCCAACGCCACCACCAGGCGGAGGGCGGCGTCGAGGACGTCGGCGTTGGCCGGGATCGCCGCCACCCGCAGCAGGTCGCGGGCCAGGTCGGCGGAGTCCCCGGCGCCGGCGCCCGGGCCTGGGAGGGCGGGGCCCTCCCCGGCCAGTTCGTAAGGGTCGACGCCCGCCCCGGTCATGATGCCCGCCGTTCCAACCCGCCTCCCCGCCCGAGGGCGGTGATGCCAG
Organism: Actinomycetota bacterium; assembly: GCA_030838785.1. Classification (GTDB taxonomy): domain Bacteria; phylum Actinomycetota; class Acidimicrobiia; order IMCC26256; family BP-133; genus BP-133. The sequence continues at coordinate 769 of JAUZEY010000342.1, forward strand.
TCGGGCCGACACCGGTCGACGGGGGTTGGTCGCCGCCCACGGTCACACGCCGGCAACTGCCATCGGTACGCACGCTGCCTCCTGGGTCATCCACCTCAGATGGCGTACCAGGGTCTGGAGCAGCGCCGGTGCGGCAGGCCAAGCCTGCGCGACAACGTCTCAGGCTACCACGGGCCCGAGGGGGAACCGTCTGGAGCCGGCGCCGCCACCGGGCGCGCTCGTTGGTCGTCGATGGCGCGCAGATCGGCTGTGGCGAGATCGCCGGCCAGGAAGGCGGCCGCCACCTCCGTCAGGCGGCGGTTGTGGTCGCGGGCGTAGCGGCGGAGCACGGCGAAGGCCTCGTCGAGATCGACCCCCGCACGTTCGGCCAGCACGCCTTTGGCCTGTTCGAGGATGATCCGACTGTCGAGCGCCCGCTGGAGCTGACCGGTGAGGACCTCGGCCTGGTTGATGATCCGTTCCTGGAGGATTCCGATGGTGGCGATGTCGGCCATCGCCTGACCCAACAGGATGTCGGTCCGGTCGAGGTCGTGGGCCTCGGCGTGGAAGAGGTTGATCGCGCCGATGACCTGGCCCCGGACCCGCAGCGGCAGGGCGTGGGCGGAGACGAACCCCGCCTCCACCGCCTCGGCCGAAAAACGCGGCCACCGCCCCGGGCCGTTGCCCAGCCGCTGGTTGACGACCTGCTCTCCGGTGCGGAAGCAGTCGAGGCACGGCCCTTCCTCGTTCTGGAGCTCGAAGAGCTCCAGAACCTTGGCCCGCTCCGACGATGACGCCATGAACCGCAGGTTCCCCGCCGGGTCGGCCAGCATCACCCCCGCTTCCACCGCGCCGAACAGCTCGACGCAGCGCTGGGTGAGCAGCGAGAGGAACTCGACCATGTCGAACTCGTCGACCAGCGTGTCGGCCAACCCGACCAACGTCGCCGCCAGCCACTCCTCGCGGTCCTTCACAGGCTCATCACCCGACCCACAACCGGCGCACCGACGCGATAACGCCTAGCAGTCGAACGTAGCACCTGTCTGCCCGCGTGACACGGGCGGAATCGGCCCGGAGTGAGGAACCTGACGACGCGTTAGCCCCTTCCGCGCAGCACCATGTCGCCGTAGGTGTTGCACAGCCCGTAGGCGGTGATGAGCAGGAACGCGGCGACGATGACGAGCGCCACCGACCGTCGCCAGGCAGTCAGTCGGTACGCCCCGGCCACACCCGGCATATACCACTCCGGCAGGAGGCGGCCGGCGTCGCCTCCGAGGTGATCGGTGAGGCACAGGGCGTCGTCGCCGACGGGCGTGTCGGGATCGGCGGCGAGGGCCAGCGCGGTGAGCTCGTCCTCCGTCACCTCGTCCTCCGTCACCTCGTCCTCCCCGACACCGATGTTTCCGCCGCGGCCATCCGATTCGTCACGTTCGGCCAGAGCCCGCATCGCCCTCCCCGTTCCAGATCGTTCTCGTTCCTGTCGAAGGTACCCGGCCCTCGGACCCAACCGACCGCGCCGGGGGAGTGTTCAGCAGATCGTTCGATTTGCCGGCGGCTCCACCGACCGCCGTCAGGACCGGGCGCCTCGTAGGGCACGAACCTCGGCGTCTACCCCGGATGGTCAGAGCCGGTTGATCTCGGACCGGATCGGCGTCCCCTTGAGCACGTTCTGGGTGACGGGGGAGCCGTTCTCGGCGGCGATGCGGATCTCGTCGAGGACCGCCGGGTCAGCGTCCGTGTCGACGTCGACGGTGTAGGAGATGTTGAGGAAGCCGGGGGGGAGGTTCGGGTCGAGGGCCAGGTAGCCGGACAGGTCGTACTCGCCCTTGGTCTCGATCCGCAGCGACCGGAAGTCGACGCCCCGCCGGTTGGCGTGGGTCACCCAACCGATCTGCAGACATGTTCCGACCGCCGCCAGGAGGAGTTCCATGGGGTCGATGGCCTTGTCGGTTCCGCCCAGCGGGGCCGGTTCGTCGGTCTCGATGGTGAAGGAACGGGCGGTCGTCCGGGCCAGCGACCCGTCCACCCATTCGGTCACCGCCGAAAACGTGCCCTTCCCGACGGTCGGATCGTTCCGGATGGCTTCCTTCGTCTTCTCAAAGGTGTCCATGTCGAGGCTGAAGCAACTGCGGGTCATGTCCCTCCTTGGCCTGTCTCGATCGAACCGTTCACCGGGGTGGCGTTCCTCACGTTGTCGAACATCGGCGAGGTGGCTTCGACGGCGACGCGGATGTCCTCCAGCGTCTGGCGCGGCGCGTCACTGTCGACATGGATCGTGTAGTCGATGGTCTGGAAACCCGGCCTGACACCACCGCCGAGAGCCAGGTAGCCCGCCAGGTCGTACGAGCCGGTGACCCGGACCTCCAGGCTCCGGTACTCGATGCCGCGTTGGACGGCCTGGGTGACCCAGCCCACCGTGATGCAGGTCCCCACGGCGGCGAGCACCAGCTCCATCGGGTCCACCGCGGCGTCGGTGCCCCCGAGGGGTTTCGGCTCGTCGGTTTCCAGGACGAACGAACGGGCCGTCGTACGGGCTCGTGCTCCGTCCTCCCACGTCGTCACCGTGGTGAAGGACGCAACCCCGATGTCGGGATCGGCCGCGACGGCCGCCCGGGTGGCCTCGAAGGCCGACAGGTCGACGGTGGAACGCCTCTTCGGCACGCTCGCCTCATTTGTCCGGACGAATCAGGTCGGGAGTGTACCCTTCCCGAAGGTGTTGTCCAGCGCCGGGAGCATCGCTTCCGAATGAACGACCAAGACCACGATCCGGGAACCGGCGATGCGCCAGCGCGGCTCTGGGCCACCGTCCTCGCCGACCTCCGACTCCGGCTGGTCAACGGCGAGTTCACCGAACGCTTCCCGACCGACCGGGAGCTCACCGCGCACTATGGCGTGAGTCGCCACACCGCCCGGGAAGCCGTGCGGCGCCTCGATGTCGTCGACCGTCGCCCCCGACTGGGTGGTCGGGTACGGCGACCACCGACCGGGCTGGAGAACCTCGGGGTCACGCTGCGGGCGCTCGGCACCGAGCTGGCCCTCGTCGAGACCGCCCGCCGCCGGAACCGATCCGGCCCCGTCGCCACCGCCCTCGGGACGAGCCCGACCAGGGTGCTCGACGTCGTCGTCCAGGTCCTGCTCGCCGACGGAGAACCACTCCTCGTGTCCGAGCTGTGGCTGGCGCCGGCCGGGGCGCTCGATGCGACCGAGATCGCCCCGCTGCTGGGTCTGAGGCCCGGGTCGGACACCGTCGTCGTTGCCGACGAGTCCGTGCTGCCCGCCGTGGCCACGATCGAGATCTGCGCCGCCCTGAACATGGCCGGCGGCGCCGCCGTCTTCCGGGTCGAGCAGCTCATCGAAGCCTGCGGCCAGCCCGCCGGCTGGCATCGGGTGCACGTCCGACCCGAGCGGTACCGCTGTGTCGTCCGCTGGGACCCAACGCCCGCCGGCTGATACGCCTGCGCACGGGTCCATGTCCTCACCGCGCCGGTGTCTACGGTGGCGCCATGACCGGCACTGACTGCCCGTGGGAACCTCCGGTTGCTGGCTCCGAGGTCGAGCATCTCGTGGGTGCGCTCGATCGCTTGCGGACGACGTTCCGGTGGAAGGTTGACGACCTCGACGCCAGCGGGCTGCGGACCCGTATCGGGGCGTCCTCGCTGACCCTCGGTGGCCTGCTCAAGCATCTGGCGTTCGCGGAGGACTCCATGTTCACCACGAAGCTGCGCGGGGAGCCGCTCGGCCCACCGTGGGATGGCGCCGACGGCGGGATCGACTGGGAATTCACCTCCGCCGCCAGCGACACCCCCGAACAGCTCTACGCGCTCTGGGACGGCGCCGTCGAGCGGTCGCGGGCCCGGCTCGACGCGGCCGTGGCCGACGGCGGACTCGACCAACCCGTCCACGTGTCCTGGCCCGACGGCCGCCATGCCAGCCTGCGCCGGCTGGTGTGCGACCTGATCGAGGAGTACGGCCGGCACACCGGGCACGCCGACCTGCTCCGCGAGGCGGTGGACGGCCTGGTCGGTGAGGACCCGCCGCCTGGATGGCGGACCCGAGCGCCGACGACAACCGCCCCGGTTGGCACCGAGAACTCCCCGGACCCGCCGCTCGGCTGACCCTGGGGCACCCGGCGAACATCCGGTCACCGGCAGGCGTCGCCCACCTGTTGGATGACAGCCCGGTCGACGGCGTCGGACGGGCCGTACCGGGTCGTGATGGATTGCACGAAGCAATCAGCCTGCGGCGCCGTCATGCCGGCCTTGATGGCCGCCGACCGCAGATCGGCGGTGGCGGTCACGCTCCAGCGGGCGGAGTGATTGTCCGGCGGCGACAGCACCACGATCGCCGACGCGACGACGCCGGCGATGACCACGACCGCGACGGCCAACCGGACGCCCCTGCTCCTGAACAGGGACGGGCGTGGTTGCTCGGCGTCGACCCACAGACCACCGTCTCCGAGCTCCCCGTCCTCGCCGTCGGCGTCGATCAGGCCGAGATGGATGTCATACCGGCGGCGCGCCTCGGGGTCCCGCAGCGTGTTCCAAGCCTCGTTGAGGGCCTTCATCTCCGCCTCGGCCCGTCGCCGCTCCGGATCGGGCGATCCGGCGTAGCGGTCAGGGTGAACGAGCTGCGCCGTCCGGTGGTACGCCCGCCTGACCTCTTCGAAGTCGGCGTCGGCGCCCACGCCGAGCACGTCGTAGTACGAGGCCATGCCCCCGTTGTAGCGGAATTGGGGTAGGCTCAGGTGCCCGGGTGCCTGAGGACGACCCATCATTCGGCGGTTGCGGGCATCTGCGTTAGT
>JAUZEY010000301.1 GCA_030838785.1 Actinomycetota bacterium
ACGAACTGCAGGCCGGGGATGTCCTCCAGGATGTTGCGGACCAGGAGCAGGCCCGAGCGGGACCGACCCTCGGGCAGGTCGATCTGGGTCACGTCGCCGGTGACCACCGCCTTGGAGCCGAAGCCCAGCCGGGTGAGGAACATCTTCATCTGCTCGCCGGTGGTGTTCTGCGCCTCGTCGAGGATGATGAACGAGTCGTTCAGGGTGTTATGCGTGAGAAGGAAGTCTTCTGTGACGTACAAGGAGTCGGCGGCGGCCACCTGGATGCAGACCGCCTCGGCAGTTCCCGCCGGCTCGATGCTGTCGATGAACCGCATCGGGCGTCCGCCCCCCAAGCTGCGGTACTTCTCGAGCTTCCTTTCCAGCCGGAAGGGTTCGACGCCCGCCGGCAGGCGCATTTCCATGACATGCGCGTCCTTGCGGTGGTGGACCGGTCGGCCGTTCGCACGGCCGGGCGCCCGTCCCGCGGCCGAACGGGTGCGCCAGTAGGCGACGCCTCCCAGGGACCGCACTAGGAAGGCGACGTCGTCCCGGAGCCGAGGGGAGGTGGTGCAGTAGTGGATCCGGCAGGTGCGATTGGCCTGCGTGACCGGACCGCCGTCAGTGTCGAGGAGCCCTTGGAGAACCGCCAGTCGGACCTCGGCGCTGTTGTAGAGGTACGCCTCCGGAACGAACTTCGTCTCGGACCTCGTGCCGCACAACCCGAGGTCGCGGGCGATGGCGGTGACGGGGTTGGCGATAGTGACCACCTGACCGGGCATGGTGATCCGGTTCAAGACGTAGTCCGGGCCGCTCCGATGTCGGAGCTTGACGCCCGGCAGGCGTCCCTCGAGTGCCGCAGCCAACTCGGCGTCGGCGGTCGCGAAACTCGGCGTCGTCGAGCCGGTGAGGCAACCGTCGCCGAGGAGCAGACCCAAGGCGTATGGGTCCATCGGCACCTCGCGGGCGGGGAAGCACACCGGCCCGCTCAGCAACGGCAGCTCGTACCGGTGGTAATGCGCTGCCCGTAGGTCCCCGACCATGGATGCGGTGGTGAGCACGCGGTACGGCTTGGCGCGGCGGCGATCATCACGGGTCGTCACCGCCCAGAGGTGATCAGCGGAGGCAAGCGTCGAGGCGCCGTCCTGGGTGGTGACGCGGAAGATCTCCTTCTGACCCTGCGGGTAGACACCGAGGACGACCGTGGGTTCGCCATTGGACCCCACGACAAGGTCGCCCGCGACCAACTCGCCGATGCGCCGGAACCCTCCCGGCGTGAGGATCTTGGTGGAGACGGGTTGGGCGCGGCCCCGCATGTACGCCAGCGGGGCCACCTCGATGGCGCCGCGCTCCATCAGCCGCACCACGGCCTCCGGGTCGAGCATGTCGTAGAGGGCGTCGTAGAGCGGGCGGAGGTAGGGGTCGACCTTGGCGCTGACGTCGCCGGGGAGGAACCCGAGCCGCTCCCCCGCTTCGACCGCCGGACGGGTGAGCACGATCCGGTTGACCTGCTTGGCCTGCAGCGCCTGCACGGCCAGCGCCACTGCCAGGTAGCTCTTGCCGGTGCCGGCGGGTCCGATCCCGAAGGTGATGATCTGGCTCTGGATGGCGTCGACGTAGCGCTTCTGGCCGGCCGTCTTCGGCCGGATCGTCTTGCGGCCCCGCAGGATCGCCGTGTTCATGACGTCGGACGGGCGCTCGTCCGCCTTCAGCATCTCGATGGTGCGGCCGAGGTTCTCGGTGTCGATGGTGTTGCCCGCCTCGAGGAGGAGGACCATCTCCTCGAAGAGCCGGGCCACCCGCTCCGCCTCGGTCATGTCGCCGGAGACGGTGATCTCGTTGCCCCGCACGTGGATCGAGACCGGGAAGGCGCCCTCGACGAGGCGCAACAACTCGTCCCGCTGCCCCAACAGGCTCACCATGAGATGGTTGCCGGGCACGAGCACCTTCACCTGGGTTTGCTGATCTGGCGTCAAGCTGGGGCCAACACTACCCGCCCGCATCGCTCCCCTTCGGCGGCCAACGGAGCGACCGGCCGCCGAGGACGTGGAAGTGGAGATGGTGCACGAGCTGCCCGGCGTCTTCCCCGACGTTGGTCACGACGCGGTAGCCGCTTTCGCTGATGCCTTCCTTGGCGGCCACGGCCCGGATGGCGGCAAACAGGTCGGCGAGGACCTCGGTCTGACCGGCGCCGACGTCCTCCACGCTGCCCAGGTGCTCCTTGGGCACGACGAGGACGTGGACGGGCGCAGCGGGCTTGATGTCGCGGAACGCGTAGCAGCGCTCCGTCTCGAGCACCGCGTCGGACGGAACGGACCCGCCCACGATGGCGCAGAAGAGACAATCCGGGGGTGCGGGGGTGTCCCCCGATATGGCAGCCATCGGCCCGAGCCTACCGGCCCCGGCCTGCGTTTACGCCGGAAGGGCCTGGAGCCCCATGCCGGTCAGCCGGCCGCACAGCTCCTCAGGGGTGGTGAGGAGGAAGTAGGCCAGGGCCCGGAGGTCGTCGCCCCGCACCGTCAGGACCCGGCCGTTGAAGTCCTGCCGTTCGGCCTGGATCATGGCCACGAGTCGGGCCAGGGCCAGAGCCTCCGGCTCCCGGCACTCCTGGAGGCGGTTCAGGTCGACGGCGAAGCCCTCCGAGAGGTCCATCGTGCCCGGTTCGGTGAGGTCGACTTCGACCTCTTTGGGGAGGAGTTGCTCGGGCGGGACGCCGTAGACGTTGGCCAGCCGCATCAGCCGCGGGACGGAGATGACGCGCTCGCCCCGCTCGTAGGCGCCGAGGACCGAGGCCTTGAATTCCTCGTTCGACATCGACTCGACCTCGTGCAGCGACAGGCCCTTTTGCCGCCGGATGGACCGCAGTCGATCCCCCACCCGCTGCGTCGAGATGGCCACCCGATCCCTCCAACTTCCGTCGTCCTGCCCCAGCCCCGATGCCCTCAAGGCTACCTCGCGGACGCGCAAATGTCGACTCTTCGCGGCATTTGACCACTTTCCGGGCGGATTAGTGGGTTCTTGGCGGGTTTCGCCCCGGTTTTCCGGCGGGCGTGCCTGCTGTGCTGCCTGTACGTCGGTATCCATCGGACCCCGTCCCAGTCGGTGTGGAAAGTCTCTGGAAAAAGAAGCGGCGGTGGGGGAAAAGCCGCCCGCCCCCGGACCGCCAAGCGCGTTCACTCTAGTCACCCGCGGGACGGCCCGCCCGAGGCCGAACGGCGGCGGGCGGAGAGGAGGGTGGCGGCCGCCAGGGCCGCGGTCTCGGCCCGCAGGACGTGCGGACCGAGGTCCAGCTGGGCCCACGAACCGAGCGCGGCGATCTCGGCCTCCGCCAGGCCACCTTCCGGGCCCACCACGACCAGGATCTCCCCACCGGGTGGGTCGCCGAGTGCCGTAGCCGCCGTTCCACCCCGTTCGGCCACCACCAGGCCCGGGTGGCCGGCCAGCGTCGGGAGCGGCGCCAGCGGCTCCACCGCCGGGAGGTTGGCCCGGCGGCATTGCCGCGCCGCTTCCTTGGCGATGCGGCGCCAGCGCTCCAGGGCGACTCCGGCCCTGGAGCCGTCGAGGCGGGCCACCGATCGCTCGGCCATGACGGGGACGATGCGGTCGACGCCGAGCTCGGTGAGCTTCTGGACGACCAGCTCGGGTTTGTCTCCCTTGGTGAGCGCGAACGCCACCGCCAGGCCGGGGGACAGGACCGGCTCCCGCTCGGGGGCGGCCGTGGCGTCGAGCCGCACGACGGCGCCGACGGCGCCGATCCGGTACGGGCGCCACTGGCCCGACCCGTCGGCGACCGTGACGGTCTCCCCCACCCGGAGCCGCAGCACCCGGGCCAGGTGGTGGCCGTCCTCACCGGCGACATCGACGGTGTCGGTCAGCCCGTCCGCCGAGCCGACGAAGAGGTGGGCCGCCGCCGGAACGTCGGCCGGCCAGCCCATCCCTTCTTGGCCCACCGGCTACTGGAAGGCGCTCTTGATCCGGGAGAAGAAGCCTTCCTCCCGGGGGGCGACGTCCTCGCCCCGGAGCTCGGCCAGCCGGCGCACGAGCTGGGCCTCCTCGGCCGAGAGCTTCTCGGGCACGACGACCTCGACCGACACGACCAGGTCGCCCCGGCCCCGGCCCCGCAGCGCGGGGACGCCCCGGCCCCGGAGCTTGAACAGGCGGCCGGTCTGGGTCCCGGTCGGGATCAGCAGGTCCTCTCCCCCGTCGAGGGTCTCGATCCGGAGGTGGGCGCCAAGGGCGGCCTGGGTCATGGGGAGGCGCAGCACGTGGAGGAGGTCGTCGCCGTCCCGCTCGAACCGGGGGTGGGGTCGCACGGCGATCGACACGTAGAGATCGCCGGGCTCGCCGCCCCGGGGGCCGGCCGGGCCCCGGCCGGCCAGGCGGAGCCGCTGCCCGTCGTCGATGCCCGCCGGGACCTGTACCTCCACGGTGGCCGGGAGGGTGACCCGGCCGTCGCCCCGGCAGTCGCGGCAGGGCGAGAGGATCTCCCGGCCCGTCCCCCGGCAGGCGGCACAGGGGGTGGCGGTCATCATCTGTCCCAGGATCGTGCGCCGGACGGTGCGGACCTCGCCGCCGCCGCCGCAGGTCCGGCACGTCGACGGGTGGGTGCCGGGCTCGCAGCCGGAGCCGGAGCATCGCTCGCACTCGACCGGCATGCGGAGCTCGACCGGCTTGGCGACCCCGAAGACCGCCTCCTCGAGGTCGAGGATGACGTGCACCTCGGCGTCCGGCCCCCGGGGCGGGCCCCCGGGGCCCCGGCCACCGCCGAAGCCGCCGCCGAAGAAGGCGTCGAAAAGGTCGGAGACACCGAAGTCGAAACCACCGGCCCCGGGGCCTCCGCCGGCTCCGACACCCTCGGCACCGTACATGTCGTAGCGACGCCGCTTCTCCGGGTCCCGCAGGGTCTCGTAGGCGACGCCGATCTCCTTGAAGCGGGCCTCGGCCGCCGGATCGCCGTCGTTCGTGTCGGGGTGGTACTGACGGGCGAGGCGCCGGTAGGCCTTCTTGATCTCGTCGTCGGTCGCGTTGCGGTCGACCTCGAGGACAGCGTAGAAGTCGCTCGGCATGGTCAGGAGGGCGAGAGGTGCTCGCCGAGGCGGCGCGAGACGGCGGCCACGGCCGCCATGGCCTGGGGATAGTTCATGCGGGTCGGCCCGAGGACGCCGACGGTGCCGGCGGCCCGGCCCTCGACGTCGAACCGGGCCAGGACGACGGAGCACTCCCGCAGGTCCTGGAGCTGGTTCTCGGCCCCGATCCGGACGGTCACGCCCTGGTCGATCAGGTCGCGCACCAGGCTCACGACGAGGTACTGGTGCTCGAGGACCTCGAGGAGCCGGCCCACCGTCTCGCCGGCGGTGAAGGCGTCGAGGTCGGCGGCGATGCGGCTCACCCCACCGACGTAGACGGGCTCGGTGGCCCGGGCCGCCGACCGTTCGGCCAGGGCGTCGCGGGCCTGCGTGACCAGCTGGTCGGTGGCGGGGTCGCCCGTCGCCCGGGGGACGGCCAGGTCGGCGAAGGAGGCGTCGCGCAGCTGGGTGTCGAGCACGGCGGTGGCGGCGCCGATCCGGCCCTCGTCGACCTCGGCGGCCAGCTCGATGAACTGCCGCTCGACGTTCCCGTTGGAGAGGACGGCCACCACCAGCAGCGACGTCTCGTGGAGCCGGACGAGCTGGACGCTGCGGACCCGGGCGGCGTCGGGCTGCGGGCCGACCACCACGGCGGCGTGGGCCGTGATGCGGGAGAGGAGGAGGCTCGTCTCGTGGAGCATGTCCTCCAGGGCATGGTGGGCGGTGTTGAAGAAGCTAGTCACGGCCTGGCGGGAGGCGGGCTGGAGCTCCTTCTGGCGGGCCAGGTGGTCGACGAAGTGGCGGTAGCCCTTGTCGGTGGGAATCCGTCCGGCCGATGTGTGGGGGTGGGTGACGAACCCCTCCCGCTCCAGGACGGCCATCTCGTTGCGGACGGTGGCGCTCGACACCCCGATCCCCGCCCCGCGGGCGACCGTGTTCGACCCGACCGGCTGGCCGGTCTCGATGTACTCCTCGATCAACGCCTTGAGAATGGCAGCCTTGCGATCGTCCATGGCACTGCTGTCGAGTCTATCGACCCGGGGCTGCCGGACGGCATGCCGTGACGTGCGTCACAGCAGACGGGCGGTGGCCTCGTTGGCCAGGAGTCGGCCGGTGGGCGTGAGGACGACCCGCCCGTCCCGGGGTTCGGCCAAGCCGTCGCCGACGAGCCGGTCGGCTTTCGGCGTGGAGGGCACGCCCCCGCGGGTGCGGATCGCCAGCATGGCGGCCTCCGCCTCCTGGTCGGCGCCGGCGAGGGTCTCGTGGCCGCCCTCGGCGGAAGTGCCCTGCCCGATGAGGTCGATGTACCGGTCGGGGGTGCGGACGTTCCACCACCGCCGGCCGAAGGGAGTGTGGCCATGGGCGGCGCAGCCGATGCCGAGATACTCGCCCTGCTCCCAGTAGAGGAGGTTGTGGCGGCACTCCCGGCCGGGGCGGGCCCAGTTGGAGATCTCGTACCAGGGGCGGCCGGCGGCGCTCAGCGCGGCGTCGCCGGCCAGGTACTTCTCGGCCTGGTCGTCGTCGTCGGGGGCGGCCACCTCGCCGACGCCGATCCGGCGGGCGAGGGGCGTGCCGGGCTCGACGGTCAGGGCGTAGGCGCTGACGTGGGGCGGGTCGAGGGCCAGGGCGGCGTCCAGGGTCGCGTACCAGTCCGACAGGGTCTCGCCGGCGGCGCCGTAGATGAGGTCGACGTTGAAGTTGTCGAAGCCGGTCCCCCGGGCGCCCTCGATCGCCCGTTCGACGCCGGCCGGGTCGTGGGTGCGGCCGAGGGCGGCCAGCACGTGGGGCGCCATCGACTGCACGCCGAACGACAGGCGGTTGACCCCACCGGACCGGTAGTCGGCCAGCAGCGCCGGGCTCACCGTGTCGGGGTTGCACTCCACCGTCACCTCGGCGCCGGGCGCCCGGGGGACGGCGTCGAGCACGGCCAGGAGCAGGTCGGCGGGGAGCAGCGACGGTGTGCCGCCGCCGAAGAAGACGCTCGTCGCCGGCGGGACGGGCCCGGTGTCGCAGCGGCGCCGCAGGTCGGTCACGCAGGCGGCGGCGTAGGCCTCCATGAGGTGGTGGCGGTCGGTCCAGGTGGCGAAGTCGCAGTAGTCGCAGCGCCGGGCGCAGAACGGCACGTGGACGTAGACCCCGAACCCCATACCCGCGGAGCGTAGAGGGACGGGGCTGTCCCTAGGCCTTGTTGAGGTAGCCGACGACGACCGGCTGGTTCTGCGAGGCGGACACCCCGCCGGCCGCTTCCTCGGTGACGGCGTAGGCCAGGACGGGCCCGTTCATCCGGAAGGCGGACACGTCGGGGGTCGAGCCGAGGACGCCGAGGGAGATCTTGGCGTCGGACCGGACCGCCCACAGCTGGTAGACCCGGCCGGGGGGGAGGGCGGCGAGGGTGGTGGGGACGAGGTACCCGGTGCCGTCGGGAAGGCGCACGACCTGGGCGGTGGCCTTCCCGTCGGTCGACGCCAGCTTGACCTTCTCGGCCTGCGGGTCGTTGAGGGCGACGAAGGCGGCGTTGCTGACGGTGGCCTTCTGCATGGCCGCAGTCAGCTTGTCGATCTGGCCCAGCCCACCGCCGTTGTCATGCCGGCCCAGGGCGACGCCGAGGAAGAGCGTGAGGGCGGCGGCGACGGCCATGGTGGTGGCGGCCACCCGGAGGGAGATCGACCGGGAGGCGGTGGGGGCCGCCCGCCGCCGGGAGAGCTCGTCGGTCGGCTCGACCGGGCCGGAAACCCCGGGCGGCCGGGGGGCGATGCGGGCGAGGTCGAGCGCCGGGGGCGCCTCGTCGAGGGCTTCGGCGATCCGGTCCCATACGCCTTCGGGGGCCCGTTCCCCGCTGTGGGCGAGGAGGGCGGCGGTCTCCCGGTGTCCTTCCACTTCGGCCCGGCACCGGGGGCAGCCGGCGAGGTGGGCCTCGATGAGATCGCGCTCCTCGTCGTCGACGGCGTCGAGGGCGAAGGCTCCGAGGAGTTCCTGGATGTCGTGGTGGGTGAGGCTGGCGCTCATGGCGCACCGATCCCGGCGTCGACGAGGACCGTCCGCAAACGGCGGAGGCCCGAACGGATACGGCTCTTGACGGTTCCCTCCGGCTCGTCGAGGAGGGCGGCGACCTCTCGATAGGTTTTGCCGCCGAAGTAGGCGAGCTCGATCGCCGCCCGTTCTCCGGCGGGGTGGATCGACATGGCCTCCCGGACCTCGTCGGCGACAGCGAGGTCGACGACGGCATGTTCGATGTCGTAGTCGGACTCGGCGGTGGCGCGGGCGTCGCGCTGCTCCCGGGCCCGGCGGGAGACCTCGGAGCGGAGGATGTCGACAGACCGGCCGTGGGTCTGGGCCAGGAGGAACGACCGGAGCGATCCCCGGTCAGGGTCGAACTTCTCGGGCCGGTGCCAGAGGCGGAGGAAGACTTCCTGGACGACCTCCTCGGCCAGGGTGCGGTCGACCAGCAGCCGCCGGGAGAGAGCGAAAACCGCCCCGGCGTGGCGGCGGTAGGCCTCGGCCAACGCTTCCTGGCGGTAGCGGCCGATGGCCACTACCAGCGTGGGGTCGCTGGCATCGCGGATGTCGTCGGTAGGCATAGACACCCGGTTCTTCGTAGCAGGTCGGGGGTCTGGATGACAGGTAGTGTCCGGCCGTGCACAGCCGCTTCACCTGACCTCGTTTCGAAAGGGAAACACGATGATCCGAGCCCACCACCGGCCCCTACGGTTGACCGCCGCTGTTCTGGCTCTCGGCCTTCTCGGCGCCGCCTGCGCGAGCAGCGGGGGGGCCAAGGCCACCAAGGGCCAGGTCGAGGATTCGACGACGACCACGACCATCGCCAAGGGTCCGGACACCACGGCCGCCGTCCTGCGGAGCAAGCTCAACGGCCTGCTGCAGGAACACGTCTACCTCGCCTCCGCCGTCACCGGGGCGACGATCGGAGGACGGGCCGACGAGTTCGCCGCCGCCGCGGCGGCCCTCGGCGGCAACTCCGACGCCCTCACGGCCAACTTCACCGCCATCTTCGACGCCACCGTCGGCAAGAGCTTCGACGCCCTGTGGAAGAAGCACATCGAGTTCTTCGTCGCCTACGCCCAGACCAAGTCGGCCCAGGCCATCAGCGACCTGAACCAGTACACGAAGGATTTCGGGGCCTTCATCAGCGCCGCGCTGCCGTCCCTGTCCGCCGACGCCGTGACCGGTCTGGTCGCCACCCATGTCCAGACGCTCAAGGCCGTGATCGACGCCCAGGCGGCCGGAAACGAGGCGGAGGCCTTCACCGCCGAGCGGGCCGCGGCGGCCCACATGGCGACGATGGCCTCGAGCCTCACCGGCGCCATCGCCAAGAAGAACCCCGACAAGATCGGCGGAGACCCGGCCAGCAAGGCCGCCGACCTCGTCACGACGCTGAACGTGGTCTTGCGGGAGCACGTGTTCCTGGTCTCGGCCGCCACCGGCGCCGCCGTCGCCGGGCGCACCGACGAGTTCACCGCCGCCGCCGCCGCTCTCGACGCCAACTCCTCCGCCGTGACCGACGCCATCGCCAGCGCCTACGGGCCGGCGGCCGGGACGAGCTTCGCCCCGCTGTGGAGGAAGCACATCGGCTTCCTCGTCGACTACACGAACGCGGTGGCCGCCAAGCAGCAGGCCAAAGCCGACGAGGCCATGGGCAACCTGCTCCAGTACACGGAGGACTTCGGCGCCTTCATCAACTCCGCGTCGCCGAAGCTGACCAAGGACTCCGTGGCCCAGCTGATCAAGACCCACGTCCTGACCCTGAAGGACGTGATCGATGCCCAGGCGGCCAAGAACTTCACCAAGGCCTACGCCAACGAGCGGACGGCCGCCGACCACATGGCCATGATCGCCAACGGGCTGTCCGCCACCATCGTCGCCCAGTTCCCGACGAAGTTCTGACCGGACGCGGCAGACGGACGGGCCGGCCCGATGGAGCTTGATCTCCCTCCGGAGGCCGAAGCCGCCCGGGCCGCGGTCCGGGAGTTCCTGACCGCGACGCTCGGAACCGACGGCCGGCCACCGCCCGACTGGTTCACCCGCCTGGCGGCGGCGGGGTACAGCGCTCCCCACTGGCCCCCGCCGTGGGGGCTCGGGGCGTCGCCGGCCGAGCAGCTGGTCATCGACGAGGAGCTGCGGCGGGCCGGAGTGGGCCGGCCGGAGAACCCGATCGGGATCGGCTGGGCGGGCCCGACCCTGGTCCTGGCCGGCACCGACGAGCAGCAGCGGCGCTGGCTGCCGGGGCTGCTCGACGGTTCCGAGGTGTGGTGCCAGCTCTTCTCGGAGCCGGGCGCGGGGAGCGACCTGGCGTCGCTCTCCACCATGGCGGTGCGCGACGGCGACGAGTGGGTGGTGACAGGCCAGAAGATCTGGACGTCGCTGGCCCAGCAGGCCCGCTTCGGCATCCTGCTGGCCCGCACCGACCCCGGTGCCCGCCACCGGGGCATCTCGTACTTCGTGCTCGACATGCGCTCCCCCGGCATCGACATCCGGCCGATCCGGCAGATGAACGGTGGTGCCGATTTCAACGAGGTCTTCCTCGACGGGGTCCGGGTCCCGGGCGGCAACCTGGTGGGCGCCGAGGGCGAAGGGTGGCGCCTGGCCAAGGTGACGCTGGGCGACGAGCGGGTGGCGCTGTCGGAGGAGGGCGCCCTGTGGGGCCGGGGGCCGACGGCGGCGGCGCTGGTCGACGCCGTCCGGAAGGCGGGGCGTGCGCCGCTCGACGCGGTGGCCCGCCAGCGGCTGGCCGCCGTCTACACCGAAGCGCAGATCCTCCGGATCCTGCGGCTGCGCATGGTGGCGGCCCTGGTCGGCCGGGCGGCCGGGCCGGCGGCGGGTCCGGGGCCGGAGGCGTCGGTCCGCAAGGCGCTGGCCGACCGCCACGGCCAGCGGTTGTTCGAGCTTGCCGTGGACCTGTGCGGCGCCGACGGGATGCTGGCCCGGGAGAACCCGGCGCAGCTACCGGGGGTCTTCCCCTGGGTGGCCGGATTCCTCTTCTCCCCGGCGCTGACCATCGGTGGGGGCACGGCGGAGGTCCAGCGCAACATCATCGCCGAGCGGGTGCTCGGGCTGCCGCGGGATCCCGCCTGAATCCCGTCTTCGCCCACGGGGTGGCGAGCGGGGATCCGACACCGGACGGCGTCGTGCTCTGGACCCGGGTCAGCGTCGCCGCCTCCGCCACCGCGGCGGTGGAGTGGACGGTGGCCACCGATCCGGCGCTGGCCGATCCGGTGGCCGGCGGCTCGGTCGACGCCACCCCCGGGGCCGACCACACCGTCCACGTCGCCGTGGCCGGGCTCCGGCCGTCCACCACCTACTGGTACGGCTTCCGGGCCGGCGGCGACCGGTCGCCGGTCGGACGGACCCGGACGCTGCCGTCGCCCGACGGTCCGCTCGAGCGGCTCCGGCTCGGGGTCGTGTGCTGCGCCCACTACGCCACCGGCTACTTCAACGCCTACGCCCGCCTCGCCGAGCGCGACGTCGACCTCGTCGTGCACCTCGGCGACTACATCTACGAGGCCGAGGCGAAGCACGAGCGGTGGAACCGCCTCCACCGGCCCCGGGGCCGGTGCCTGACCCTGCCCGACTACCGGGCCCGCCACGCCCAGTACAAGACCGACCCCGACCTGCAGGCCCTCCACGCCCGCCACCCGATGGTGGCGGTCTGGGACGACCACGAGCTGGCCGGCAACGCCTGGTGGGACGGCGCCGCCGGCCATCGTCCGTTGACCGACGGGGACTGGCCCCGCAGGCGGGCGGCGGCTGTGCGGGCCTACCGGGAGTGGGTGCCGTCGGGCCTCCCCGACCCGGCGGACCCCTACCGGATCTGGCGCACCGTGCGGCTGGGCCCGCTGGCCGACCTGGTGCTGCTCGACACCCGCCTGAAGGGCCGGGAGCGCCCGGCCGCCGGCCGCCGGCCGGTCCTCGGAGTCCACCGGCGCGACCGGGCCCTGCTCGACCCCGCGCAGTGGGAGTGGCTGGAGAAGGTGCTGGCGCCGGTGGCCGGCAATGGCGCCGCCGGGCGGCCGTGGGCGCTCGTGGCCAGCCAGGTCGTGATGGCGCCGATCCATCTCCTGGCCGCCAAGGGGGTGGTCGGACGCCGCCTCGGTGCTGTCGGCGGGGGGCTGATCGTGAACCCCGGGCAGTGGGACGGCTATCCGGAGGAGCGGGAGCGGCTGCTGCGGCTGCTGCGGCTGCTGGCCGACCGCGGTGGACCGGCGCTGGTGGTGAGCGGCGACCTCCACTCGTCGTGGGTGTCGCAGCTGGCCCTGGAGGACGGGCGGGGGGCGCCGGTGGCGGCGGACTTCACGGTGCCGGCCGTCAGCGCCCCGACCTTCGCCCGGGCGCTGGCCCCCAAAGTGCCGGGGGCACGGTCAGTGCTGGAGCGGGCGATCCGGCGATCGAACCCCCACGTCGCCTGGGTCGACACCGCCGCCCACGGCTATCTCGTCCTCGACGTGACCACGGATCGGGTGGAGGGCCAGTGGTGGCACGTCGACCGGGTCGGGCGGCGCACGGAGGTCGAGCACCTCGCCGCCACCTGGTCGGTCCGCCGTGACGACCCCCGCCCGGTTCGCGGCTAGGGCGGCGTGCCTCAGGGGAGGCAGGTGAACCTCCCAAGCGCAGCCGATGGCGGCGACGACGCCGCCCAGGGCGTTGAAGGCGAGGTCCCAGCCGGTGTTCTCCATGCCGCCGACGTAGGCGTCGGGGAACCGGAGAGCGGAGAGGAACTCGAACAGCTCGTTCGACGCTCCGAACCCCCAGCAGACCAGCATGGCCACGATGGCCCGCACGCCCCGTCCCGCCCGGCGGGGGTCGACGACGTAGCCGAGCGCCTGGAAGACCGCCACCGTGACGACCCCCGAGATGAAGGCGTGGGCGGCCTGGTCGAACTTGAGCACGCCCGGGACGAGCCACGTCTCGTAGAAGATCGGCGCCCCCTGGTCGGGCGACGGCAGCAGCCCCCCGACGAGATGCACCGCCCCGGCCACCGTCAGCGCGGCGAGCGTCGCCCGGGGCAACGGCCAGCGCCGGTGCCCGGCCCGGATCAGCAGCGCCAGCAACGACCAGACGAGGAGATAGGCGACGACGCGGCGGTTCCCCTGGGCCATCCCGTACCCGGCCACCGCCGCCACCTGCGCCGCCAGCGCGACCACCAACCACGACGGCCGCCTCACGATGCCGTCACTCCGCTGCCGGGCGGGGCGTCGGGGGCCGGGGGGACCCCGGGGGGTGCGGACCCGGGCGGGTAGTAGACCCAGGTGCCGCCGGGGCCGGGGACGGGCGGTGCTCCCGGAGCGGGGGTTCCGCCGGGTGGTGCCGGCCAACCGCCGGGGCCGGAGGGAGCGGAGCCTCCGCCGCCGCGACGGCGGCGGAGCAGGAGGAACACGGCGAGGGCGGCGACGGGGAGGCCGAGCAGGAGGAGGATCGTGGCCAGGATCCGCTGGCCGCGGCGGGCAACGGCGTCGCCGTCGACGACCGACCGGTTGTCGATGTCGACGTAGACCGTGACGTTGTTGTTGACGTGATTGCTGTTGCTGTCGCCGGTGTCGTTGATGACCGGCGCCACGATCGGCACCGGCAGGGGCAGCGGGATGGGGATGCCGGGGACGCCGATGACATGGACGCTGTCGCCGTGGCCCCCGGTGACCTGGTAGCAGCGCACCCGGCCTCCGGCCGGGGACGGCGGGACGTCGGCCGGGCAGGCGACCGCACGGGTCGGGGCGGCTTCCTTGGGGAGGTTCTGGGGGACGGTGGACTGGGTCGGCGTGATCGTCGTCGGCGGCGCCTTCGGCGCCGTGGTGGCCGGGCCGCCGCCCGGGGCCGCCGCCGCCCCCGGGGCCGTCGGATGGGGGCGGCTGTTGCTCCCGCCCGAAACGGTGTCGCCCGTCGTGCCGGTGCCACCGCCACCGGTCCCGCCGGTCCCGCCGGTCCCGCCGGTCCCGCCGGTCCCGCCACCCTTCTTGTTGCTGCTGCCGCCGCTCCCGCCGGTGCCGTTCCCGCCGGTCCCCCGGTTGGAGTTGGAACCCGACGAACCGTGGCTGGAGCTCCCGGAGCTGCCGTTGGACCCTCCGGCCGCGCCCCCGCCCCCGGAGCCGCTGCTGCCGGAGGCGGCCACCACGCCCCGGCCCGTCCCCAGCCGCTTGCCGAGCACGGCGCCGAGGCCGCCGAGGAGCGCCACGACCGCCAGGGCGGCCAGAAGCCGCTGGCGGTCGAACGATGCTGGGCCGGCGGCGGGACGACCCCCGGCCAAGGCTCAGTCCTCCTCGAGCCGGAGAGCCGACACGAACGCTTCCTGGGGGACCTCGACCCGGCCGATCGTCTTCATCTTCTTCTTGCCTTCCTTCTGCTTCTCCAGGAGCTTGCGCTTCCGGCTGATGTCTCCGCCGTAGCACTTGGCCAGCACGTCCTTCCGCTTGGCCTTGACGGTCTCCCGGGCGATCACCCGGCTGCCGATGGCGGCCTGGATGGGGACGTCGAACATCTGCCGGGGTATCAGGCTCCGGAGCTTGCCGGCCATCTTGCGGCCGTACTCGTCGGCCCGGTCCTTGTGGAGGACGGTCGAGAAGGCGTCGACCGGGACGTTGTTGAGCAGGACGTCGACCTTGACGAGGTTCGACCGCCGATCGCCGGCCGGCTCGTAGTCGAGGGAGGCGTAGCCCCGGGTCCGGGACTTCATCTGGTCGAAGAAGTCGACGACGATCTCGGCCAGCGGCAGCTCGTAGATGAGCTCGACCCGGTTCTCGGACAGGTACTCCATCATCTTCATCTCGCCCCGGCGGCCCTGGGAAAGCTCCATGAGCGTTCCGACGTATTCGGTCGGGGTGATGATCGTGACCTTGACGTAGGGCTCCTCGATGAAGTCGAGTTTGCTGGGGTCGGGCATGGACGACGGGTTGTCGACCAGCTCGACGCGGCCGTCGGTCAGGTGGGCCAGATACTCCACGTTGGGGGCCGTGGCCACCAGCGACAGGTCGTACTCCCGTTCCAGGCGCTCCCGGATGATCTCCATGTGGAGCAGGCCGAGGAACCCGCACCGGAAGCCGAACCCGAGGGCCCCCGACGTCTCCGGGGCGTAGGTGAACGACGAATCGTTGAGCCGGAGCCGCTCGAGGGCCTCGCGGAGGTCGGCGAAATCGTCGCCCTCCATGGGGTACAGCCCGCAGAACACCATCGGCTTCGGGTCGCGGTAGCCGACCAGTGCCTCCGCCGGCCGGGAGGCCAGTGTCACGGTCTCCCCCACCCGAGCCTGGCCGACGTCCTTGATCCCGGCGATGAGGTACCCGACCTCGCCCGGGCCGAGGCTGGCCGTCGGGGTCGGCTCGGGGAGGCGGTAGCCGATCTCCTCGGCGTCGAAGGTCGCCCCGGCCTGGATGAACCGCAGCTTGCTGCCGCTGGTCAGCGTGCCGTCCATGACCCGGACGGCCGACACGACGCCCCGGTAGGGGTCGTAGTAGGAGTCGAAGATCAGCGCCTGGAGCGGCGCGTCGGGATCGCCCGTGGGCGCCGGGACGCGGGCCACCACGGCATCGAGCAGCTCGGGGACGCCCTCCCCCGTCTTGGCCGAGATCTGGAGGATCTCGTCGGCGGGGATGCCGAGGACGTGCTCGATCTCGGCCGCCACCCGGTCGGGCTCGGCGGCCGGGAGGTCGATCTTGTTGAGGGCGGCCACGATGGTGAGGTCGTGCTCGACGGC
>JAUZEY010000308.1 GCA_030838785.1 Actinomycetota bacterium
GTGACGGCTCGTGCGTTCGCCCGGCCTTGCGGCCCGTCAGCCACGAATTGCGATTGGGCCCACCGGTGCGGGTCCCGACGCTTTGACTCCGGATCGCGCCCCGGCTGCGCCGCGTCCTCTACGATGATGGCCTCGGCGGGCGGTTAGCTCAGGGGTAGAGCACCTCCTTGACGCGGAGGGGGTCAGAGGTTCAAATCCTCTACCGCCCACACAGGAAAGCGCAGGTCAGGCCCGGTTTCCGCCGGGCCTCCTTCGCGTCTTTGCGCTCCCCCGTGACGGACTGGGTCACGGCCGGGCACGGCGCAACTGGCGTTCGTTTACCGGGGTACAGCGGAAAAGGAACGCCAGTTTGAGGACCGGCGGGCCGGTGGCCCACACGTTCCGAGCCGCCCGGGATCTACGGATCTGGGTGGGGGTCCTTCCGGTTGCTGCCCAGAGTGGCGCTCTGTACGGTTCGGCCCAAGGGGAGGGGACAGGGATGCACAGATGGATACGGGCGATCGTGGCGATGATCGCAGTCGTGACTCCGACAGCCGGCGCGATCTGGGCCGACGCCCGGCCCTCTCAGGCGGCCGAGAACCGGGTGGAGATCGACGACCACGACAGCTATGCCGGGCGGTGGAAGTTCGTCCCCGACAGCCTGACCGTGACGCGGGGTTCGACCGTGGTGTGGCCCAACACGAGCGGGCAGTACTACCACACCGTGAAGGCCGAAGACGGTTCGTTCGACTCGAAATACATCAACCCTGGGGCCGAGTGGCGATGGACGTTCTCCACTGCTGGTGACTTTCCCTACCACTGCGAGCCGCACCCGTGGATGAAGGGCGTCATCCACGTCAAGAAGTAGCAGTCAGGCGGCGGACACGACGACTTCTTCCCGGCTTGCCTGGCGTTGGGTCAGGAGCACGCCGACCACGACCAGGACGCCGCGGGCTGCGACCCGCCCGCCGACGGGCTACCCACCGCCGGGGCCCGGACGCCAACCGACCCCCGTTTGCCGCCCCGACCGGGCCGGGTACGCGCGAAAGGAGACACACGAACCGATCGCGAGAACCGGAGACGGAAATCATGGCCAACAAGACCGAGAGCACACTGCAGGGCAAGACCATCGCCTTCCTCGTCGCCAACGAGGGCGTCGAGCAGATCGAGCTGACCGAGCCGTGGCGGGCGGTGGAACAGGCGGGGGGCCGGCCGCAGCTGATCGCCCCCGACGCCAACAAGAAGGTTCAGGCCTTCAACCACCTCGACAAAGCCGACACCTTCGCCGTCGACCTTGCCGTGGCCGAGGCCAGGGTCGACGACTACGACGGGTTGATGCTCCCTGGTGGCGTGGCCAACCCGGACGAGCTCCGCACCATCCCGGAGGCGGTGCAGTTCGTGAAAGGGTTCATCGACGCCCGGAAGCCCGTCGCCGTCATCTGCCACGGCCCCTGGACCCTCGTCGAGGCCGACGTCGTCAAGGGCCGCACGATCACGTCGTGGCCCAGCCTCCGCACGGACATCCGCAACGCCGGCGGCAACTGGGTCGACGAAGAGGTCCATGTCGACCAGGGCCTCGTGTCGAGCCGCAAGCCCGCGGACCTCCCGGCCTTCTGCGACAAGATGATCGAGGAGTTCGCCGAGGGGGCGCACCGCCGCTGACCCGGGCGGACCGCCGCTCTGTCACCATGAGAGGGTGACGGCGGTGGCGGAAGTGGCCGAGGCGAACCTCGCCTTCTACGGTGCTTTCGAGGCCCGCGACCTCGCCGCCATGGGCGAGGTGTGGGAGCGGAGCAGCCGGGTGGCGGTGACGCATCCGGGCTGGCCGACGCTGCGGGGCTTCGAGAAGGTGCTGAGCTCGTGGCGGGCCATCTTCGCCAACACCCCCTACATCCAGTTCTTCCTCACCGACGAGAACGTGACCGTCGACGGCGACGTCGCCTGGGTCACGCTCTACGAGAACATCCTCCAGGAGGTCCCCGGCTCGGGCGACGAAGGCCGCTCGCCCGAGCTGGGGGACTCCCGCGTCGCGGCCACGAACGTCTTCTGCCGGACCGCGGGCCGCTGGCGGATGGTGGTCCACCACGGCTCCCCGGTGGCCCGGGGGTTCCAGCCCGAATGATTTCGTTTGGGGACCGTCAGCCGGCGGCGGCCCGGAACTGGGTCTCGAACAACTCCGAGTAGAGGCCGCCGGCCCGGAGCAGGTCGCTGTGGCGGCCCCGCTCGACGATCCGGCCCCCGTCCAGCACGAGGATCTGGTCGGCGGCGGCGATGGTCGACAGCCGGTGGGCGATGACGACGGCGGTCCGCCCCGCCAGCGCCACGCCGAGCGCCTGCTGGATCAGCGCCTCGTTCTCGGAGTCGAGATGGGAGGTGGCCTCGTCGAGGACGACGATCGCCGGGGCCTTCAGCAAGAGGCGAGCGATGGACAGCCTTTGCTTCTCGCCGCCGGAGAGCCGGTAGCCCCGCTCGCCGACCACCGTGTCGTAGCCGTCGGGGAGGGCCGCGATCACGTCGTGGATCCGGGCCGCCCGGCAGGCGGCCACGATCTCCTCGCCGGTGGCCTCGGGCCGGGCGTAGCGCAGGTTGGCGCCCACCGTGTCGTGGAACAGGTGCGGGTCCTGGCTGACCACGCCGACGGCGCCGGTCACGCTCTCCAGCGTGAGGTCGCGCACGTCGCGGCCGTCGATCCGGACCGCCCCCGACGTGACGTCGTAGAGGCGGGGGATGAGCGACGACAGGGTCGTCTTCCCGGCCCCGGACGGGCCCACGAGCGCCACCATCGTGCCCGGTTCGGCCGAGAACGACACGCCCCGCAGGATCGGCTCCGACGGTTCGTCGCGGTGCTCCCGGGTCCCCTCGCCCTCCAGCGACTCGATCGACACCGTGGCCGGGGACGGGTAGCGGAACCACACGTCTTCCACGTCGAGGCGGCCCTCGACGGGGGCGGCGAGCGGGGTGGCGCCGGGGAGGTCGTCGACCGCCGGCACGGCGTCGAGCACCTCGAAGACCCGCTCGAAGCTCACCAGGGCGGTGAGCAGGTCGACCCGGGCGCTGGCCAGGTCGGTGAGCGGCGAGTACAGCCGGGAGACGTAGGCGGCGAGGGCGGTGAGGGTGCCGACCTGCAACGACCCGTTGATGAGCCCGCGCCCGCCGATCCAGTAGACGGCGGCGGTCCCGACGGCGCCGACGAGGGCCAGGCTCCCGTAGTAGAGCCGGCTCTGGACGGCGAGGCGGATGCCCGTCTCCCGCACCGCCGCCGCCCGCTGGGAGAACTCCTCGGCCTCGGAGCGGGGCCGGCCGAAGAGCTTGACCAGCAGGGCACCGGCCACGTTGAGCCGCTCGGCCATCGTCGACGACATGTCGGCGTTGGAGGACATCCGCTGCCGGGACAGCGTCGCCAGCCGCTTGGCCATGCGCCGGTCGAGGATCACGAAGCCGGGCACCACGAGCAGGGCCAGGACCGTGACCTTCCAGCTGAGGAGCAGCATGGCGGTGAGGGTCGTCGCCAGGGTGAAGAGGTCGGACGTGACCGTGGACAGGGTGCCGACGGCCTGCTGGGCGCCGAGGACGTCGTTGGACAGGCGGGACAGTAGAGACCCGGTCTGGGTGTAGGTGAAGAAGGCCACCGGCATCCGCTGCACATGGCGGAACAGCGCCACCCGCAGGTCGTAGATCAGCCCCTCGCCGATGCGGGAGCCGAGCCACCGGTTGAGCAGCCCGAGGGCCGTCATGGCCAGGGCGATGGCCACGGCGGCGGCGACGAGCAGGTTCACGCCGCCGGTGGAGAGCCGGTGGGCCACGGCCCGGTCGACGAGCGCCTTCAGGACAAGGGGTGGGAGGATCCCCAGGACGGCAGTGCCGGCCAGCCCGGCCAGCTGGAGCGCCAGGAGCCCCCGGTAGGGCCGGGCGAAGGCCCAGGCCCGGCGGAGGGTCGCCCGGTCGATGCCGCGTTCGAGCTCCGACGGGTCAAGATGTTGAGCGGAGCGCCAGCGAGCCATAGCGGTATTTCAACGCTTCGCCGCCCGCTTCGATTCCCCTGCCCAGGCTCAAGGCGGGACAAAGCTGGCTTAGTTGTCGGCGGTGACCAGGCGGCCGGAGCGGCTGGCCACCGGCCGGGCGCCCGGCACGGCAGGCGCGTCGACGACGGCCCGCACCGTGCCCTCGTGCTCTTCGTAGCGGGTGACGTTGAGGACGGCGGAGTAGACCACCAGCCGCCCGAACAGCAGCAGCCAGGCCAAAAGGGCGAAGACGATGCCGAGCGAGCCGTAGAGCTGGGACGACGAGGCGACGGCCTTGGGCACGTAGTAGGCGCCGACGGCCTTGAGAATCTCGAGCCCGACGGCGCCGAAGAGGGCGCCGGGGATGAGACGCCGCCAGGGCACGGTGCGGTTGGGCAGCACCCGCGACGTCCACAGCCACAGCCCGAAGCTCACGGCGAACGTGATGAGGACGCCGACCGGGGCCAGGAATCCCGGCAACCAGCGGAGGGCGGTGGTGGCCGCGGCCCCGGCGACGAACAGAACGGCCGCGCCGGCGAGCCAGAACAGCCCGAAAAGCTTGTCCTTGAGGCCCCGCTCGTTGACCTGCCACACGCCGTTGTAGGCGTGCTGGAGCGCCGCGACCAGGCCGAGGCCCGACCACAGCAGGCCCAGGAATCCGACGATCGATGCCGCCTTGCGGCCCCGTTCGGCGGCGGCGACGGCGTCGGTCAGCATCTTGGCGCCCTCGCCCTTCAGCCCGAGGTTGGAGACCATCCGCCCGGCCACGTCGGTGTGGGATCCGGCGGCGACGAACCCGAGGACGGCCAGGGCCACGAGGACCAGCGGGAAGATCGAGAGGAAGGCCTGGAGGGTGAAGGCGGCGGCCAGCTGGTCGCCGCCGACGTCTCCGTAGCGCCGCTGCATGGCGGCCACGGGCTTGAGGAAGGGCAGCCGGGTGGCGATCCGATCGAGGAGTGTCGGCGTCTCCGGCGGGGAGATCGGTCGGGGCCGGGCGGGCGGGCCGTGTCCGTTTCCGTTCGGGCCGTTTCCCTTGGCGTGGTGGTCTTGGTGGTCCGTCAGCGAGTGGATGGCCGCCGTCGTGACGATGGCCGTCGAGGCCAGCGGGACGAGCACCGCCTCGACGACACCCCGCTTGCGCTTGGACCCCTTCGCTTTCTTGCCCGCCACGCCCGCCTCCGCTGTCGTCGTACCGGGGACATACCCAACCGGTGTGCCATTGTCACGGCCGTGACCGTCTACCTGGTCGGGGGCGGCCCCGGGGACCCCGGCCTGATCACCGTCCGGGGCGCCGAGGTGCTCGCCCGGGCCGACGTCGTCGTCTATGACCGGTTGTCGGTGACGAGCCTGCTCGACCTCGCGCCGGCCCGCGCCGAGCGCATCAGCGTCGGCAAGGCCCCCGGCCGAGCCAGCCGCCCGCAGGCGGAGATCAACGCCCTCCTCGTCGAGCGGGGCAGGGCCGGGCAGGAGGTCGTGCGACTGAAGGGCGGCGACCCGTTCGTCTTCGCCCGGGGCGGCGAAGAAGTCGCCGCCCTCCGGGCCGCGGGCGTGACGTTCGAGATCGTCCCCGGCATCACCTCGGCGGTCGCCGTCCCGGCCTACGCCGGTGTGCCGGTCACCCACCGGGGACTGGCGTCGTCGTTCACGATCGTGACCGGCCAGGAAGGCGAGGCCGGCCTCCCGGTCGACTGGGAGGCCGTGGCCCGGGTGGGAGGCACCATCGCCGTCCTCATGGGGGTGGCCAAGCGGGAGGAGATCGCCCGGCGGCTCATGGCCGGTGGGCTCCCGGCCGACACCCCGGTGGCCGCCGTCACCTGGGGCACCCGCCCCGAGCAGCGCACCGTCCGGACCACGCTGGGCGGTCTCGCCGGCGAGCCCATCGAGTCGCCGGCCGTGATGCTGGTCGGGGCCGTGGCCAGGCTCGAGCTGCCGTGGTACGAGTCCCGGCCGCTCTTCGGGCGGCGCGTCATCGTGACCCGGGCCCGGGAACAGGCCTCGGGGCTCGTCGAGCGGCTCCACGAGCTCGGCGCGGCCACGGTGGAGCTCCCGGTGATCGAGATCGGCGAACCGGACGACGGCGGCGTCGCCCTCCGGGAGGCGGCCGGGAGGGTGGGGGAGTACGACTGGGTCGTCTTCACGTCGGCCAACGCCGTCGTCCGCTTCTTCGCCGCCTTGGGGGCGGTCGGCTCCGACACCCGGGCGCTGGGGGGCCGGCGGGTGGCGGCCATCGGGCCCGGTACGGCCGACGCCCTGGCCACAGCCGGGGTGCGGGCCGACCTCGTCCCCGAGCGGTTCGTGGCCGAGGCGCTGCTCGACGCCTTCCCGCCCGGGCCCGGGCGGGTCCTCCTGCCCCGGGCGGCCGTGGCCCGCGACGCCCTGCCGGCGGGGCTGGCGGGGCGGGGCTTCACCGTCGACGTGGTCGAGGCCTACCGCACGATCGTCGGCCGCCCGTCGTCCGAGGCCCTGGCCGCGGCGGCCACCGCCTCCGCCGTGACCTTCACGTCGTCGTCGACGGTCACCAACTATCTGGCCGTGGCCGGCGACCTGCCGGTCCCGCCGGTGGTGGCCTGCATCGGCCCGATCACGGCCGACACCGCCCGGGCCGCCGGCCTGACCGTCGACGTCGTCGCCGCCGAGCACACCATCGACGGGCTCGTCACCGCCCTCGTCGAGACCCTTGGGCGGGCCGGGCCTACGCCGCCTTAACGGTCGCGGTGGGCGACGAAGGCGGCCAGCTCGGTCAGGGCCGCGTGGGCGCCGGCGGCGAGAGCGGCCTTGTCGAGGGCGGCGACGGCCTCGGCGGCCAGTTGCTCGACGAGGTGCTCGGTCTCGTCCCGGGCGCCGGTCTCGACCAGCAGGGTCTGGATGGCGGCCACCTCCTCGTCGCCGAGGTCGGGGGAGCCGACGCGGTCGAGGAGCGGCCGCCCGGCGGCGCCGGCCCGGGCGGTGGCGATGGCCAGCAGGGGCGTTGGCTTGCCCTCCCGGAGGTCCTCCCCGACGGGCTTGCCGGTCACCGCCGGGTCGCCGAAGGTGCCGAGGATGTCGTCGCGCATCTGGAACGCCTCGCCGAGGGGCAGGCCGTAAGCGGAGAGCGGCTCGGCCAGATCGTCGAGCCGGCCGGCGAGGGCCGCCCCGAGGTGCAGGGGCCGCTCGACCGTGTATTTCCCCGACTTGTAGCGGGCGATCCGGCGGGCCATCGGCTGGTCGCGCCGGGCCTCGGCGGTGCCGATGAGATCGAGGGCCTGGCCGATGTTCAGCTCGACCCGGAGCTCGTTGAAGACCGCGGTGGCGGGCGGCGGCGCACCGACCATCAGCAGGTCGGCGTAGACGAAGGCGAGGTCGCCGACCAGGATGGCCACCCCCTCGCCGAAGCGGCGGGCTTCACCCCGCCAGCCGGCGGCGCCGTGGCGGGCGGCGAAGTCGACGTGGACGGTCGTGCGGCCCCGGCGCAGCCGCGACCCGTCCATCACATCGTCGTGGAGGAGGGCGAAGGCGTGGAGCAACTCCAGGGCGGCGCCGGCGTCGACCACCGCCCGGTCGGCCGGTTCGCCCCCGGCGCCCACGAACGCCCAATGGCAGAAGGCGGGCCGGAGCCGCTTCCCGCCGTCCAGGACGAACCGGCGCAGCGCCTCCAGCGGCGGCAGGAGGGCGGGGTCGACGAGGCCCCACCGGGCCGCCTCGGCCTGAAGGAGAGCGTCGATACGGGCCTCCACGGCCGGCGCCACCG
>JAUZEY010000326.1 GCA_030838785.1 Actinomycetota bacterium
GAGTCGTTCCTCCGTCACCGCAGCACCTCGGGCGCCGACCTGCGGGAGCTGGTGCGCCCGCCCAAGGTCAAGGAGAAGGATCTGCCCGACGCCGAGCCCGAGGCTCGGGTGCGGGCCGAGACCGACCTGGCCCACCCCGGTCCGTTCGACAACGAGCCGCCCGCCGAGCTGCGCCGCATCACCCCCCGGGCCCGCCTGGTAGCGGCGGTGGGGGCGACCCCGGGGCGGCTCGGGTTCGAGGCACCGGTGGTCATCGGCGGGAAGCCCGTCCGCACCCGGGAGGAGATCGTCTCGGTCGACCCGGGCGCCTACCGGACGGTGGTGTGCCGGAGCGGACGGGCGGGCAGCGCCGAGGTCGAAGCGGCGGTCGCGGCCGCCTCGGCGGCGGGCCGGGAGTGGCGGGGGAGAGGCTTCGCGGGGCGGTCGGCGGTGCTCTTCAAGGCCGCGGCGCTCCTGCGGTCCCGCAAAGCTGAACTGGCCGCCCTCATGGTCTTCGAGGCCGGCAAGCCGATCCGGGAGGCCGACGCCGACGTCGCCGAGGCCATCGACTTCTGCGAGTACTACGGCCGGGAGGCGCTGCGCCTCGGGGCCGGAGTGCCGATCCTGCAGGCGCCGGGGGAGACGAACTCCTACCGGTACCAGCCCCGGGGGATGGGCGTGGTCATCGCCCCCTGGAACTTCCCGCTGGCCATCCCCTGCGGGATGGTCACTGCGGCGCTGGTGACCGGCAACACCGTGTTGTTCAAACCGGCGGAGCAGACGCCGGGCATCGCCTACCGGCTCGTGCAGATCCTGCTCGAGGCCGGCGTGCCGCCGGGGGCGCTGGCCTTCCTGCCCGGCGTCGGCGAAGAGGTCGGCGCGGAGCTCGTGGCCCGGCCCGAGGTGTCGTTCGTGACCTTCACCGGCTCGGCTCCGGTGGGGCTGTCGATCATCGAGCACGCCGCCGTCCACCAGCCCGGCCAGCCCCACGTGAAGCGGGTCGTGGCCGAGATGGGGGGCAAGAACGCCATCGTGGTCGACACCGACGCCGACCTCGACCAGGCCGTGCCGGCCATCGTGTCGAGCGCCTTCGGCTACGCGGGCCAGAAGTGCTCGGCCGCCTCGCGGGTGATCGGCCTCGGCCCCATCTTCGACGAGCTGGTCGACCGCCTGGCCGGCGCCTCAGAACTGGTGATCGTCGGGCACCCCCGGGAGCTGAACACCTCGGTGGGGCCGGTGATCGACGAGGACGCCTGGAAGCGGGTCCGCCGCTACCAGGAGGCGGCCCGGGTGGAGGGCGAGGTGGTCGTGCAGCGCAACGACCTGCCCGACGGCGGGTGGTACGTCGGCCCGACGGTGATGGTGACCGACGAGCCCGGCTGCCGGGTGGCGTCCGAGGAGATCTTCGGCCCGGTGCTGGTGGCCATGCGGGCCGAGGACTTCGACCAGGCCCTCGACCTGGCCGGGTCGACGGACTACGCGCTGACCGGCGGTCTGTTCTCCCGGTCGCCGGCCCGGATCGCCCGGGCGGCCGAAGAGTTCCGGGCCGGGAACCTCTACGTCAACCGGGGCATCACCGGGGCCCTGGTCGGCCGCCAACCCTTCGGGGGGTTCGGGATGTCCGGCGTCGGCTCCAAGGCCGGCGGGCCTGACTACCTGCTCCAGTTCGTGGAGCCCAAGGTCCTGACCGAGAACACGATCCGTCAGGGATTCGCCCCCAGCGACGGCGCCTGACCGGCGGATGCGGCGGGGCGTTCGGCCGGATCCCTCCAACGAGAACAACGCCGGACACTTCGGATCATGACGCCCGGTCGTCACAAATTCTTCGCGGAAGCTTGAACTTCGCTTATCGGTCGCTTCGGACAGATCCGGACGTCCCGGACATCTGACCCGGGTCCATTTAACGGGCCCAGACGCGCCTCACCGCCTCCGACGGGCTCGCTGGACGGGCTGGGGACCGTCCGGCGGCTCACTGTCGAGGCGGTGAGTCGTTCCTGTGAGGCGGTCACAGGAGGCACGTCCATCACGATACGGATTTAACGGTCGAGCAACCATCCCGCCACCCGGCCTCTTGGGGGTGGGGTCACCCCCACCCGCGGGGGACCGCAGTCGGTGGTCCCAACGCTGGCCGCTGGGATTTCGGACCACCGGTGATGAGGGCCCTCGACGGGAAGCGGGCGCCGCTGGTGCATGGTGGAAGGTCTTTCACGTAGCGGTGGCGCAGAGAGCGTTGGCCGTGAGGGTGCTGTCGGGGCCGGACGGGTTTCGGGCCCAGACGATCCAGCCCGGAGTCGATCGCGAGTCTCCGGCCACCGGGCCGAAGACCGGGTGCGATTCGACCACGGCCGCGCCGGCGCCAGGCGAGGTGAAGCCGCCCCCGAAAACCTGCTTGCCCGCCGGGCAGCGGGCCACCGCACTCTTGGTGCCGGCTGTCGGAAGGCTGACCGCAGCCGACACGACGTACTCCCAGCCCGACACCCCGGCAGCGCCCGGTGCGCCAGCCGGTCCGACGTCGCCCTGTGGTCCGGCGGGTCCGGGGTCGCCCTGGGGTCCGGCGGGTCCGGGGTCGCCCTGGGGTCCGGC
>JAUZEY010000346.1 GCA_030838785.1 Actinomycetota bacterium
GTCAGCTGGCCGATGCCCCTGGCCTGCACCTGGGAGACGGTCCGCAGCGTGGTCGACAGCACCGTGGTGAACTGGCGGGCGAACGTCTCGTGGGCGATCTGGAGGGCGCGGACGTGCTCCCGGGTGAACTTGTTGGGGCGCCGGAAATCGTAGGCGACCGGCGTCGCGCTGGGGGACGGCATGCCCCCATGGATCGACGGGGGGGTGGCGGAGATGAGCGGGGCGGCGAGACCCGCACCGAGGTTGCGGGTTACTGCATGACGAAATCGGTGAAGTACACCCCTTCAACCTCTTCCGGGTAGGCCGCCTCGAGCTTTTTGATCAACTCCTCCTTGGCCACCGCCCGGCCGGCGGGTGTGACCAGCGAATCGTAGGTGTGGCCGCCGAAGGTCTCGATGGTGAGGTCGAGGGCCCGGGCGAACCCCTTGGTCGGGTCGTTGGAGTCCTTGGGGGCCGGCTGGCCGGCCAGCTTCCCTGACAGCTGCAGGCCGAGGCCGATCTTGAGGAACCGGTCGCCGGCGATGTTCACCGTGATCGGGTCGAGCGTCACGATCGGCCCGGGCTTCGTCGTGGTCGTGGTCGACACGCCGGTCGCGGCCGCCGCCTTCCCGCCCGACAGCACGAACCCTTTCAGGCCGCCGAGGATGCCGATGGCCATGACGGCCCCCATGGCCAGCGTCTTGCCCTTGCCGCCCTTGGCCTCGTCGCCGTCGGCCGTCTTCTTCTTCGCCATCTCACGCTCCTCCCGTGCTCGTCGGGGTCGGGGTCCTTCCGGGGATCGGGTCGATCTCGCCCACGGGCGGGTCGCTCCCGGCGCCGATGTCGTTCAGGGCGGCGGCCACGTCGGCCAGCACGACGAGCTCGACCCGCCGGTTGGTCCCCCGCCCGTCCGCCGTGTCATTGGGGGCCACCGGCCGCTCGTCGGCGTAGCCGGCGGCCGAGAGGCGGGCCGGGGAGAGACCGTGGCGCTCGATCAGCTCCCGGAGCACCGTCGTGGCCCGGGCCGTCGACAGCTCCCAGTTGGACGGGTACCGCCCGGAGACCGGGGTGTTATCGGTGTGGCCCTCCACCGAGAGCTTGTTGGGGAGGCGGCCGAGGGCGGCGGCGACCTTGTCGACAACGTCCCGGCCCTCGGGGCGCAGGTCGGCCTGACCCGGGTCGAAGAGGACCTTGTCGCTCACGATGGTGACGACGAGCCCCCGGGGCTCAAGCCGGAACCGGACCGTATCGCCCAGCCCCTCCTTGTCGAGGCTGCGCTGGATCTCCTGCTGCGCCCCCTGGAGGACGGAGCGCTGCTGGCGGGCGCCGGCAGTTCGGGCCCTGGCGTCGGCCAGTGCCGATTGGGCCGCCTGGGCGGAGGTGACGGCCTGGGTGCCGTGGAGGCCGGAGTCGAACACACCGCCGCCGCCCTGGAGCGGGCCGGCGCCACCGGAGAGGGCCCCGGCCGCCGAGTTGCCGCCGAAGCCGCCCGCGACCCCCTCCTTCAGGCGCCGGAACTTGGCCAGGTCGACCTGCGAGATCGAGTACAGCACGATGAACAGCACCATGAGCAGGGTGATCATGTCGGCGTAGGTGATCAGCCAGCGTTCGTGGTTGACGTGCTCCTCGTGCTCCTCGTGGAGCTTGGAGCGGCGGTGCGCCTTGGCGGTGGCGGTGGCCACGGTCAGGCCGCCTTCTCGGTGCTCTCGGGCCGCTCCGCGGCCGGGAGGTACGAGAGCAGCTTCTGCTCGATGACCCGGGGGTTGGCGCCGGCCTGCACCGCCAGCACGCCCTCCATGACCAGCTGCATGTGGTGGGCCTCGACTTCCCCGACCCGCTTGAGCTTGTTGCCGATGGGGAGCCACATCACGTTGGCCGTCAGGACCCCCCACAGGGTGGCGACGAAGGCGCCGGCGATGAGGTGGCCGAGCTTCTCCGGCTGGGACAGGTTCTCCAGCACGTGGATCAGGCCGAGGACGGTGCCGATGATGCCGAGGGTGGGGGCGAAGCCGCCCATGTCGGCGAAGAACTTGGCCCCGGCCTTGTCGGCGTTCTTCTTGGAGGCGATCTCGGCTTCCATGATGTCGCGCAGCTCGTCGGGGTCGGTGCCGTCGACGGCCAGCTCGATCCCCTTGCGCATGAACGGGTCGTCGACCGCCTTGGCCATCTCCTCCAGGGCCAGGAGGCCTTCCCGGCGGGCCCGTTCGGCGAAGGAGACGAGCGTGGCGACGGTCTCGTCGGCCGAGTGCTTCTTGCCCATCAGGGCGGTCTTGACGGCGGCGAGGGCGCCGGTGGCGTCCTTCATGAGTCCGCAGGCCATGGCCACGCCGAAGGTCCCGACGAACACGAGGAACATGGCCGGCGGAAGGAGGATGGCGGCCGGGTTGCCGCCCTCCATGATCATGGAGCCGAAGACGGCGGCGAAGGCCAGGCCGATCCCGATGAGAGTTCCCGGATCCATGTCAGCCCTCGTCGCCGTGGTTGACGATGCGGAGCGGGGTGACCGGAGGCACGGCGCCAGGAGGGAACGTGTCAGGGGGGAACGTCGCAGCATCGACCGGAAGCCGGTGCTGCAGCTCGGCGCTGCGGACGAGGACGCCGGCCCGGAAGTCGCGGACGCGTATCACGACCTCGGTGAGGCTCTCGGCCACGATGTACTTCGTGGCGTCGACGAGGGTCAGCACCGTGTCGGGGTGGGCGTCGACGCGCTCCACCAGATCGCAGTTCACCGCGAACTGCTCGCCGTTCAAACGAGTGAGGATGATCATCGCTCCGTCCTTGGAGTGTGCGGGTACCGGTCCGTGGCGCCCTGACGAGCCCTCAGATCGGCCCGGGGCGGGCCGACCTGAGGGCCGTCAACGGCTATCGCTTCAGGTTGACGAGGTCCTGGAGTAGTTCGTCCGATGCGGTGATGACCCGGGAGTTCGCCTGGAAGCCCCGCTGGGCGATGATCAGGTTGGTGAACTCCTGGGCCAGGTCGACGTTGCTCATCTCCAGCGTGCTTCCGGAGAGCGTGCCCCGCCCGCCGCTGCCGGCCTGCCCGATCTGGGCCAGCCCGGAGTTGACGCTGGCCCGGTAGAGGGAGCTGCCGGTCTTCTCCAGGCCGGAGGCGTTGGAGAACCCGGCCAGGGCGATCTGGCCGATGGACCGGGTGCGGCCGTTGGAGAAGACGCCGGTGACGACGCCGTCCTGGCCGATGGTGAACGACTGCAGCGTGCCGAGCGCCGCTCCGTCCTGGGAGAGGGCGGCGACGCTCGACTGGCCGGCGAACTGGCGCAGGGCCTGGGCGTCGCCGGAGGGGCCGAAGTCGACGGCGATGGTGCTGCCCGACCACGACCCGGTGGCGGCGGTGGGGGTGAGCGTCAGGGCGGCGGCGGGGTTGAAGGCCGGCGGCGTGGCGTTGGGGTCCCAGGTGAGGTTGGCGGTGCCGACCGTGACCGGGGCCTGCGTGGCCTGGTCGGGCATCGTGGCGGTGACCGTCCAGGCGTCGGGACCGGTCTTGGCGAAGGTGAACTTCGTGTCGATCGGTGCGCCCTGCACGTCGTAGACGGTGAGCGACGTCACGATCTGCGTGCCGACCGCGGCGTCCGACGGCAGGTTTCCGCCGACCTTGACGTTTCCGGTCTTGGTGGGAGCGGTGCTCTGGCCGAGGGGCATCGAGACGTCGCCCACGGCGGCGTTGGGGTTGATGACGCCGTTGGCGTCGGCCGCCCATCCCTGCAGGACGGAGCCGTCGGCGGTGGTGAGCCGGCCGAGGGCGTCGAAGTTGAGGGAGCCGGCCCGGGTGTAGAGCTGCTGGCCACCTTCCCGCACGACGAAGAACCCGTCGCCCTGGATCGACAGGTCGGTGGACCGGCCGGTCAGCTGGGAGGCGCCCTGGGCGAAGTTGTTGGTGATCCCGGCGATCTTCACGCCGAGGCCGACCTGGGCGGGGTT
The DNA here is from genome assembly GCA_030838785.1 of Actinomycetota bacterium. Classification (GTDB taxonomy): domain Bacteria; phylum Actinomycetota; class Acidimicrobiia; order IMCC26256; family BP-133; genus BP-133. The sequence goes on from JAUZEY010000346.1 coordinate 3,916, forward strand.
CGTGCCGCCGACGCCGTCGGCGGCCTGGCCCGGGACGCCCGCCCCCCGGATGGTCTGGCTCAGCAGGTCCTGGAAGACGACGCTGGCCGACTTGTAACCCACCGTGTTGACGTTGGCGATGTTGTTGCCGATCACGTCCATCATCGTCTGGTGGCTGCGGAGGCCGGAGACACCGGAGAACATCGAGCGGAGCATGCGTTCCTCTTTCTTTCGGGGGGCGGAGGTCAGGCGGTGGCGGGGGCGGGAGTGGCGGGGGCGGGAGTGGGAGCGGCCGGGGCGAGGGTGACCTCGCGAACGTCGCCGAGGGGGATCTCGGTCGTACCGAGCACCAGCACAGGGCCGTCGGTGCCGAACCTCGTGCCGGTCACGACGCCGGTCTGGGCCACGCCGTCGTGGTCGAGGTAACTCACCTGGCGGCCGAGCAGCCCGGCGGCCCGCTGCGAGGCCTCGCCGGCGACGAGGGCGTCGGTCTGGGCGGCCATGGCCTCGAGCTTCTCGACCATGGTGAACTGCGCCGTCTGGGCCATGAACTGCGAGCTGTCGACGGGTTGCATGGGGTTCTGGTACTTGAGCTGGGCGACGAGCAGCTTGAGGAACATGTCCTTCCCCGGCGTCTGGGCGGTGGTCTGGGCGGTAGCGCCGTCGGTCGGTGCGGTGGTCGTCGGGGGGTCGGTGGCCAGCGCCGAGCGGGCCAGGCCGAGGGTGACGGGGTCGATGCTCACCGGCGCTCCTTTCGGTTCCTAGAGAAAGAGGTCGAGCCGGCCGGCGGCGGCCGGACGGATCGTGCGGAGGGGTTCGGTGTCGGGCCGGGAGTCGTCGGGCCGCCCGAGCCGTGGGCGGCCGCCGGCCGGGCGGTCGCCGTCGCCCGACGGGCGCGGCGCGCCGTCGCCCGTTCCGCCGTTGCCGCCGGCCCCGACACCGACATGGCCGGCGGTGAGCCCGGCGTGGGCCAACGCCGACCGCAGCTCCGGCAGGGCGGCCGACAACAGCCGGCCGGTGGACGGGTCGGCGGCGTGGAGGGTGAGGTGCACGGTCTGGTGCTCGACCGAGACCTCGACGCGGATGGCGCCGAGGTCGTCCGGTCGCAGCTCCAGTGTCACCTCGTGCCGGCCGTCGCCCCGCCCGTGCAACGGGACGACAGCCGACACGATCTGGTCCGCCACCGCCGCCGGCGTCGCCACCGGCGCAGTGGTGGCCGGCGCGTTCGTGGCCTCGGCCGGACGGGCCGACGGCGGGCCGACGGCGGGCGCGGCGCTCGTGGGCGCCGCTGCGGTGTCGCCTGCCGCTCGGCGGTCGGAGCCCGACGCCGCGTCGCCGGAGGCTGAGAAGGCCGGTGGGGAAAGGGGTTCGGGGCCGGCCCACGCCGGCTCGGCGCCGAGAGCCGGGGTCGCGGCCTCGCCGCCGCCGGGGGCGCGGCCGGGAGCCCGGGGTCGCAACTCACGGTCACCCGCCGCCGGGGCCGGTCCCACACGGGAGGGGCCGGCCGGGGCGGCCCCGGATCCGGACGATCCCGGCCCGTCGGGGTTCCCCTGGGTCACCGCCGCCACCGCGGAACCGGGCTCTGCCGTATCCGGCGATCCGGGCGCCCGGTGGTCGTTACCGGGGGCGAGGGCCGCCACGGCCGACCCGGACCTGTCAACCCTGGCGCTGCGCGCCAACGTCGCAACCCCAGACCCGGATCCCTCGACCTCGGCGCTGCGCGCCAACGCCGCAACCGGCGATCTCGCCTCTCCCCCGTCCCCGTCATGGGCGAGATCGGCCACCGCCGAGCCGACCATCGATCGGGCGGCCAGCTGCGGTCGCGGGTGGGAAGCATCGGTCGCGCCATTCGGACCGAGGGAGTCGGCAACCGAGGGACCATCGGGGTGCCACCCGGGAGCGCCGTCAGCGCCGGTGTTCGCCCTTCGGGACGATGTCGCGGCGCCAGACGGCGCCGGCCCGGTGTCGGCATCTGCCGCGGTGGGCGCCGCCGCGGCGCCCGCATCGTTGGAGGACCGCCTGGCGGGCGAACCGGGACCGGTCGCCGTCCCCCCTGCGACCGGCGACGCCGGGCTGGGATCCGACCCCTTCCCGCCGGAGGTCGGGAGCGGGACGGCGAACTGAGGAGAGAATCCGCTGGCCTGGTTGGCCAGCGCGGCCACCATCGCCTCGAACGACGCCGGCGGCGG
>JAUZEY010000368.1 GCA_030838785.1 Actinomycetota bacterium
CGAGGACGGGGTTCAGCACGCCGAGCATCATGGCCGGGACGGCGATCCCGGAGTCGTTGAGGGCCATGCCCAGCACGGCGGCCACCAGCAGGCCGACGAGGGCCGGCCGCATGGCCGGCGCCCGCAACCGGATCTCCTCCAGGCTCGGTGACGAGCCGTAGGCCAGCCAGGCGTAGAAGGCCAGCACCGCCGGCACGAGCGGGATCCAGATCGACGTCGGGATCACCGACAGGTTCTCGGCGATCTTCCGCTGCACGGCGTCGGTGAACGGCCGGAGGCCGTCGTGGCCGATCTGCTCGAACAGCCGGCCCAGGTGCGTGCGGCTCCCCGCCGGCCGGAGCAGGTCGAGCAGGCCGAGCCCGCCCACGGCGACCACGGCCGCGGCCCCGAGCGCCGCCAGCCGCCGCCAGGAGACCCTCCGGCCGCTCAACCCCAGCGCCACGAGGGCGAAGGCCGGGAACGCGGCCAGCACACCGCCCACGTCGGCGCCCCAGAACGGCATCCCGTCGGCCACCAGCGCCACTGCCATCACGGCGACACCGGCCACGACCCCCCGCCGTCCACCGAGGGCGTAAGCCAGGATCCCGGCCAGGAGGATGGCGCCCGCCGCCAGCTGGCCGAAGGCCAGGTTCCCGAACCCGGCGAAGCGCCCGCCGACGGTGGGGGAGTAGCCGAAGACGGTGGTGATCTGGAGGTGGGCGCCGGTCACCACGTCGACGACATGGAGGCCGATGAGCAGCCCGAGGAGGGCGGCCAGGGGCCGCATGGGCCCCCGCAGCGCGGCGGCCGCCGCGGCCAGGAGGGCGCCGCCGCCCAGGACCAGGGCGAGGTACGGCCCGACGTGGTCGACGTCGAGCACCGCCCCGAGGAACGTGAGGGGCACGACGGCCAGCAGCCACAGCCCGACGAAGTCGAATGCCCGCCGGAGACCGCGCCGGCCGGGATGCCAGCCGAGGACGTAGGCCACCGCCAGCGACAGGAGGATCTCGGCGGTGACGTAGACGCCGGCCACCGGGCCGAGCATCCGGTCCCGGAAGCGGGCCTCGCGATCGTTCTCGACGAGGCGGCCGACGGGCGGCCCCGCCCATGACCGGGGGTGGGTCTCGTACGGTTGGCCCTCCATGGACTCGGGCCGCGGGACGCCGAGCAGGTCGAGGACGGTGGGACCGAGGTCGGGCAGCGTCACGTAGCCGGGCCGGCGGGTGGTGGCCGAGTCGAGGAGGCCGGGCCGCACCCCGGGGGCCCGCAGCGCCGCCACCGTCAGGTGGACGCCGTCCGCCGGGTCGGACGGGCCGGTGACGATGACGGCGTCGCGTTCGAGGTCCACGTCGGCCAGCACCCGGCCGAAGAGCGCGTCGGCCGCTTCGAGGGTCCGCCGCCCCAGCTGCGGATCGGGCAGACGGTCCGGCGGGAAGCCCGTGGCCAGGACGTGCCACCGGGCGAGGTCCGACGCCTCCAGGAGGACGACGGCCCGCCCGGACCCGTCCCACGCCCGCTTGAACGCCGCCACGGCTGCATCGGCGTCGAGGCGGAGGCCCAGGGGCGCCGTGCCGTCCTCCCGCAGGAGGCTCCGGCCGACCTCGCCGGCCGCCACGACGCCGGAGTGGTCGGCGAGGGCCAGCGCCGCCTCCCGGTGGTAGGCGCCGGGGTCGTAGGGATCGTCAGCCAGGTCGGCGCCGGGGGGGAGCGGACCGAGGGCCCGGTCGGCGTTGCCGATCACACCCCCGGCGACGCCGGCCCCGGCCAGGGCGTCGCCCAACGCGCCGATCTCCGCCCCCCGGTGGCGCTGGCGGGCGTTCCGGGCCAGTTCCGGGCCGCCGACGGCGACGACGCCGCCCGGCGGGCCGATGGCGGGGGAGCCGAGGCGGTAGCCGGCGATCCCGGCCCGCTCCGGGCGGGGCTCGCCGGTGTCGAAAGCCAACCCCTCGACCGGGGCGACGCCGGCGGCGGCGGTGCCGGCGCCGATGGTGACGTACCCGTCGCCCGGCCGCGTCTCGCGCTCGATGGCCCGCACCGAGGTGCTCCCCACCGCCGCCGCGGCGAAGAGGGCGTCCAGGTTGGGGGTGCGGGCCCCGGCCACCGCCGCCCAGGTCGTCCCCGGCAGCGACAGAACGAGCACGCGCCGCACCGGCGGACGGGCCGGCGCGGCGCCGGCGGGCCCGGTGGTGACGCCGAGCATGGCGACGCCGGCCAGGACGGCGGCCGACGTCACGGCTCGGCGGAGGCGACGGGACAGGTGCACGGCCCCGAGCCTCGCGCACCGACCGCCACCGACCCCGGCATGGCGCCGACGCTGTATGCCGCGGGCGACCACCGGGCGGGAATAGCCTCTGGCCCTGATGTCCCCTGCGAACGGCGAGGCGCCGGCCGACCACATCCGGGCCGGCGGCGGAGTGGTGTGGAGCCGGTGGGGGCGCGGCCCCGTCCGCATCCTGGTCGTCCACCGGCCCCGCTACGACGACTGGTCCCTGCCCAAGGGCAAGGCTGACCGGGGCGAGAGCGACGCCGACTGCGCCCTGCGGGAGGTCCGGGAGGAGACCGGTCTGAGCTGCGTCCTCGGCGCCGAGCTGCCCTCCACCCGCTACCGGGACAGCAAGGGCCGGGACAAGATCGTGCGGTACTGGGCCATGGAGCCGGTGTCGGGCACCTTCGCCCCCAACGCCGAGATCGACGAGATCCGCTGGCTGCCCGTCGGCGAGGCGATGGACCTGCTGTCCTACGACCACGACCGCCCGGTCGTCGACGCCTTCGAGCCGCCCGCCCCCGGATGACCCCGCCCCCGCCGGTCGGTACCCTGGCGGTCCATGCGGTCAGCGGGGTTCCGGTTCCGGTCATTGGTGGCGCTGACGGCCGTGCTCGCAGCCGCCGCCTGCGGCCAGAAAGCCGGCGTCGGCGAGGCTGACCAGGCCGCCGCCCCGGTCGCCACGTCGTCGTCCTTCACCTCCACCTCCACCGTCACCACCGGCGCCGCCTCCGCCAGCGGTACGGCCGGCACTGCCACGGCGCCGGCGGCGCTGACTCGATCGGGCCCGGCGCCCACCGCCGGCAGTCGCGCCGCGTCGGCCGCCGGGCCGCTGTCCCCGCCAGCCGTGCCGTCCGCCCGCTCCGGGCCCGCCCAGACCGCCGCCGGTGGGCCGGTCCCCTCCCGCTCGGCCCGACCGAACGACGCCGGCCCGGCGCCCTCCGCGCCGGGTCCCGATCCACACGACCGGGACGGCGTCTCCGACAAGGAGATCGTCATCGGCATCCACGCCCCGCTGACCGGGGCGGCGCCCGTCCCCGAGGACAGCGTCGACAAGGCCAAGGACCTCTACTGGAAGTTCATCGCCGAGCGGGGCGGCATCTTCGGGCGCAACGTGCGGGTCGTGTTCCGCGACGACCAGTTCAACCCGTCGCGGGCGGTGACGGTGTGCCGGGAGATGGTGGAGCAGGAGCATGCCTTCGTGCTCTTCGGCATCGGCACCGACCAGGTCGTCTCCTGTGCCCGCTACGCCAGCCAGGCCGGGGTGCCGTACTTCTCGATGGGTGGCGGCGAGGCGGCCCTGGCCGAGTTGCGGAACTACTTCGCCATCTCCATGAGCTTCCCGCAGCAGGCGCCCATGGTGGCCCAGGTGGTGAAGCGGGCGGGGAAGACCAAGGTGGCCGTGGTCGTCATCAACACTCCGAACTACGACGACACGTTCGCCGCCATGGTCCAGTCGGCGAGGGGCGCCGGCCTTTCGGTGGTCCGGGCCGACCGGATCGGCAAGCAGGCCTCGGAGTCCGAAGTCCTGGCCGAGACCAACAACCTGCGGACCTCCGGAGCCGAAGCGGTGATCGTGGCCGTGGCGCCGGTCACCTTCCTCAACCTCGCTCACGCCGCCCAGGGACAGGCGTACTCGCCGTTGTGGACCGGGCCCGGCCTAGCCAACGGGTTGAACCTGGTGGCGGAGTTCGGCTGCCCGTCGATCGCCGGAGCGCGCTTCCTGTCGCCAATGCCCGAGCTGGACGTGATCGACCGGCTCGACCCCGACTACAAGCCCGCCTACCGCAAATACAACAACGGCGCGGAACCCGACGACCTCGGCCTGGCCGTCTGGGGTATGGAGAAGACGCTCCACCAGTTCCTCAAGGCGGCGGGCCCCGATCTCGGCCGGAGCCGCCTGATCGCCACCGTCCAGTCGGGCCAGGAGTTCGCCTCGGGGGTCTTCCCGCCCGTCCGTTTCGGGCCCAACCAGCGCTTCGGGGCCGGCCAGGCCCACCTCCTGGAGGCCGACTGCGCCAACCGGCGCTACCGCACCCTGGCTACCTTCGCCTCGTCCTTCTAAAAGTTGGCCGGGAGCAGCAGCTCCAGGTGCGCATAGAAGTAGAAGAGGGCGATCAGGAACGGCACGACGCCGCCCACGTAGCTGACCCAGTGCCGGCGCTTGCGGATCGTCCACCACCAACCGAACCCGATGAGCGCCGTCACGATGCCCCACAGGATCGTCGGCAGCTTCGACTTGCCGCTGGCCAGCCCGGCGTCGCCGAGGCCGTCGCCTGGCAGGGGCTCCTTGCCGCCGGGCGACGAAGTGGTCGGCGACGGGGTGGGGGCTGTGACCTTCTGGCCCGGGGCCAGGTTGGCCACCACGATCAGCCGCTGGCTGGCCGAGTACTTCGGGTTGCAGGTCGTCAGCGTCAGCGTCGGGGTCGGTGTCGGGTCGAGCACCTCGACCTGGTCGGGCTTGACCACATGGGTGGTGGCCACGGTGTAGGTGAAGCTCCCCTTCACCGTCGTGACGAGAACCTCGTCGCCCGGCGCCAACTCGTCGAGCCGGTTGAAGGGCGCGCCGTACGTGGTCCGGTGGCCGGCGATGGCGGCGTTGCCCTGCTCCCCCGGGAGCGGGGTCTGAGGGTAGTGCCCCGGCCCCTTGCGGAGGTCGGTCAAACCGACGCCCTGCACGACGTACTTGTCGACCCCGATCTTGGGGATGCGGATGTTGGCCACGGACTCGCCCGACGGCGGTGGCGGCGGCAGGTGCAACGGGTCGATCGTCGTCGACGTCGTCGAGATGCCCGGGTCGACGATCTTGGCCTTCTGGTTGAACTGCGACCGCAGGCTGTCCTGCTGCCGGGACGTGTACAGGCCGGTGCCCCACAGCTGGTAGGCCACGAACAGCAGGATGAGCACACCGGCGCCCGTGAGGACGGCGCCGAGGGCGCTGAGCGCGGAGCGGAGGCGGTCCACCACTCCAGGCTACCGGCGGATTGTCGGGCTCTCCGTACACTCGGGAGGTTCACCTGCCTCCCGTGACGCAGAATTCGGGAGGTTCACCTGCCTCCCGTGACGCAGAACTCGGGAGGTTCACCTGCCTCCCCCAACCACGGGAGCCGATCTGAGCTACGCCGTCCATCTTCGTTCCGCCGTCTGCCTCCTCGGCCGGTACCCGGCGCTGGCCGGGGTCGACCTCGACGTCGCCGAGGGCGAAGTCGTGCTGGTCGCGGGGCCCAACGGCGCGGGCAAGACGACGCTCCTGCGGCTGCTGGCCGGGCTGTTGCCGCTGTCGGCGGGCACGGCCGTCGTCCTCGGCCACGACCTCGCCGCCGACCGCCGGACGGTCCGGGCCGAGCTGGCCCTGGTCGGCCACGCGCCCGGCGCCTACGACGATCTGACCGTGCGCGAGAACGTGCGGTTCTGGGTCCGGGCCGGCGGCGGGCGCCTGTCCGACGCCGACGCCGTCCTCGAGCAGCTCGGCCTCACCCGCCTGGCCGGCGTCGCCTTCGGGCGCCTCTCGGCCGGCCAGCAGCGCCGGACGGGCCTGGCCGTCGCCCTGGCCCGCCGGCCCCGGCTCCTTCTGCTCGACGAGCCGCACGCCGGCCT
>JAUZEY010000370.1 GCA_030838785.1 Actinomycetota bacterium
GGGGTGTGATGAAGCGACACCATCGGGGTCCTCGGCCCAGCCTCGAGCCCGACCTCGACGCGATCTCCCGTACCGGGGTGTAGTCGTCGGCGTGCGCCCCGATCGACACCCCCACACCACCTCGAACTCCTCGCCACACTCCGGGCACCGGTGCTCTTGCACCCTCTGAGCCTCTCACAACTGGGCGCTCTGGCAGCCGCTCGGAATCGAAGCACCTCCGAGCGACGGCTCTCAGTTTCTCGGCACCGATCGTCCCGCTCTAGCGGCACCATCGGTGCCGAGATCCGCCGGGCGGCCTGTGCTCGAAAATGCCGGTTACAGGAGCCGGCACCTTCACGACAGCGGCCACTCGAAACACTCTGCTGACGTCGCGTCGGCGGAAAGAACGAGCGGGTAAGCCCCCAGGCCGGAGCCTGAGGGCCCGCCCACATTCTCAGCTGGGATAGCCAGTTCCGACCGGCGGCCTCAAGGGTCCGCTCCGCCGGCCAACTGCTCGAAGGACATACAGGCCGGCATACTTCAGCGCCCGCGTGAAGCTCCTGGCGTCGCTCGGTGAACTCGCACTCGACGTGTGCAAATCCGACGAGGAGGCCGACGCCTTCCTCGCCGACCTCCAGTGTCCTTTCGAGAATCGCGGTTCGGCACCGACGTTCCCAGCACCGGCGCGCTCAGGCGACGCGCAACGGCAATTCCTTGATTGCGTTCAGGAAGCTCGACCGTGCCCTGACGACCGGCCCGGCGAGTTCGAAGCGGCTCACTCGCGGGATCAGCACCTCGAAGATCGCGCGGAGCTCGATGCGGGCCAACGTCGCCCCGAGACAGAAGTGGGAACCGAACCCGAAGCCGAGATGTTGGTTCGGCGTCCGCCGGACGTCGAAGCGGTCCGGGTCCTCGAAGACGGCCTCGTCGCGGTTGGCTGAGCTGTAGAGCAGGGCCACCTTTTCCCCGGCGCGGATGACCTGACCCGCCAACTCCACATCGCTTGTCGCCGTGCGCGCCATGTAGTTCACAGGACTCGCCCAGCGGATCACTTCTTCGACCGCGGTGTCGAGCGTCCCCTCCGGGTCGTCCCGGAGCACCGCCCATTCGTCGGGGTGCTCGGCGAAGCCGAGGAGGCCGTGGGCGATGGCGCTGCGGGTCGTCTCGTTCCCGGCGGCGAGCAGGAGCAGGACGAGGCCTTCGTACTCCTCGTCGCTGAGGGGCAGCCGGCCGTCCGGCTCGAACAGCGCGCTGATCAGATCGTCACCCGGTTCCCGGCGCTTCCGGTCGGCGAGCTCCTGGGCGTAACGGATCAGGTCCATCACGGCGCTCTGGAAGGCGTCCGGGGTCGGGACGTAGTCCGGGTCCTCGCTGCTGAGGATCACGTTGGACCACTCGAAGATGCGGAACCGGTCTTCGGCCGGGGCTCCGGCGATCTCGCAGATGGCCAGCAAAGGGAGCTCGGCGGCCAACGCCCGGATGCCGTCGAAGGTCCCGCCACCGGCCAGGGCCCGGTCCACCACCTGTCGGGCCAGCTCGCCGTAGTGGGTGCGGAACGTCCGCAGGACCCGAGGCGTGAAGCCACTCGAGACGAGCTTGCGGATCCGCTGGTGGGCCGGGTCGTCCATGTTGATCATGTTCGGGCGGAACTGGTGCGTGGCTGTCCGGCGGAGGTGGATCCCGTCGGCCGACGAGAAGGTCTCCGGGTCGCGGCTGATCATCCTGACGTCCTCGTGTCGGGTGACCACCCAGGAGCGCTCGATGAGGTTCGGGTCGGACAGTGTGTGGTCGTACACCGGGGCGTTGGCCCGTAACCAGGCGAACTGCCGGTGCGGAGGCCCGTCGGCATAGACCGCCGGGCTGAGGACATCGATGGTGGTGGTGGCCATCTGGTCGCTCATGTCAACACCGCTTTCAACTCGAGGAACTCGTCGAGGCCGAAGGGGCCGAGCTCCCGCCCGATGCCCGACCGTTTGTAGCCACCGAACGGTGCCCGGATGTGGTCCCGGGTCCGTGCGCCGTTGATCTTCACCTGACCGGCCCGCAGGCGGGCGGCGACCTGCCGGGCGTGGTCGGGGTCCGACGACCACACCCCTGCGCTGAGGCCAAAGGGGGTGTCGTTGGCCAGGGCGACCGCCTCGTTCTCGTCACGATATGGGAGCAGGACCAGCACCGGCCCGAAGACCTCCTGGCGACTCACGGTCGTGGCGTTGGTCACGCCGCTGAGCACGGTCGGCCGCACGAAGAAGCCCCGGTCGAGGCCTTCGGGGGTGTCCGGGCCACCGGCCACGACCCGGGCGCCGTCGTCGACGGCGTCTGTCACGAACCCCCTGATCCGGTCGCGCTGGGCGGCGGACACGACCGGGCCCATGGTGGTCGACGGGTCTAACGGGTCACCGACGACGATGCGCGCCACGCTGCGCCGGGCCAGCTCTTCGGCCTCAGCCAGGCGGTCGGCGGGGACGAGCATCCGGCTCAGCGCGATGCAGGCCTGGCCGGCGTTGACGAAGGCCTGGCCGACCCCGGCGGGGACGGCCCGGTCGAGATCGGCGTCGGGCAGGATCACGTTGGGGGACTTGCCGCCGAGCTCGAGCGCCACCCGGGTCACGTTGCGGGCGGCGACCTCAGCCACCCTGGTCCCGGCCCGGACGGAACCGGTGAAGGACACGACGTCGACGCCGGGATGGCCGGCGATGGCCTCGCCGACCACGGGCCCGGTGCCGAGGACGACGTTGGCGACGCCGGGGGGAAGGCCGACAGCCTTGAGGGCGTCGAACAGCACCAGGGCGTTGAGGGGAGCCACTTCGCTCGGTTTCAGGACGAAGGTGCAGCCGGCGGCGAGGGCCGGCGCCATCTTGGCCACGATCTGGTGGAGCGGGAAGTTCCAGGGGGTGATGGCCCCCACCACCCCGGCCGGTTCCCGCCACACCTCGGAGCGGCCGCACCGTTCCCGCCAGGGATGGGCGGCGGCCACCTCCACGGTGTCGCGCAGTACGGCGATCGGCAGGCCGACCTGGGCCGAGCGGCATTCCGACAGCGGGGTCCCGACCTCGGCGGTGATGAGCGCGGTGAGGTCGTCGGTGCACCGTTCGAGCTCGTCGGCCAGGGCGGCGAGATAGCCGAGCCGTTCGGGCAGCGGCGTGCCGGCCCAGGCCGGGAAGGCGTCGCGGGCCCGGTCGACGGCGGCGTCGACGTCGGCCGCAGTGCCCAGCGGGATGGTGTCGAGGATCTCCTCGGTGGCCGGATTGATGACGTCGAGGCGCTCGGTGGACCCGCTCACGGGTGCACCCTTCGGGATGCCCCGGTGACGAGGACGGGGGCGTCGTG
>JAUZEY010000401.1 GCA_030838785.1 Actinomycetota bacterium
GCGACCGGTCACGCTGTGGGGAGGCCGTCCCAGGTGAGGCGTTCGGCGGACATCGGGTCGTCGGCCAGCCCGCTCCTCTCGCCGAGGATCATTGTCGATCGGGTGGACTGGTCGTAGGCCGGCCAGCCGGGGTTGCCGCTACGGGCAAAGGAGAGCCAGGCGTCCTGCACCGTCGTGGCCAGTGCCTCGGCGGACGGGCCGGAGCCGGCGAAGGCGTCGGCGCCCTTGCTGTCCAAAGTGCCGAACACGAACGGAAGCTCCAGGGCGTGGCAGGAGCCGATCCCGGGGGCGGGGGACGGCCACGTGAACAGGTAGGAGAAGGTGTCCGCGGCCCGGGCGGACTGCGCCTCGGTGGCTCGCAGCGACGGGATCCGGAACTCCCGGTCCGACCAGATCGCCGACCACAGCTCCGCCGGGGCGGCCGACGGGCGGGCCGCCCGGTAAACCGCCACCAGGTCGCCGGCGGCCTCTCCGACCAGCCGTTGGACCCGGACGGCGAGGCCGTCCTCGTCCAGCTCCCGGAGTCCCGGCTCCAGCACGCGCCACAGGTTCATCTCGTGCACGTTGGTCCCGGCCAGAAACGGCACCCCCGCCGCCAAACCGGCGGCCAGCCCGTCCAGCGGCTGGGTGGGCAGCACGTCGCCACCGGTCCAGGGCTGGAATCCGGCGCCGATGTCGTCGCGCCGCACGTCGACCGACACCGCCACCTGGGCCGACAGCAGCCGCTCGGTGGGCAGCGCCAGGAGTTCCTCGACCGGCGACGGGCCGAGCCCGAGGCGGGCCAGCAGCCGGTCGGTCAGCTCGCCGGCCCCGTCGGCCGTCGGCAGCCGCCGCCCCGCCCCGCTCTGGGCCACCGCCCGGTGGAAGCGACCCCGGGCCCGGGGCGACGTCATCATCGCCGCGACCGAGATCGCCCCGGCCGACTCGCCCATCACCGTCACGTTGCCGGGGTCGCCCCCGAAGGCGGCGGCGTGCTCCGCCACCCACTCCAGCACCGCCACCTGGTCGAGGACGCCGGCGTTGGCCACGCACCGGTCGTCGTCGAGGGCCAGGAACCCGAACACGCCGAGCCGGTAGTTGGCCGTGACCACCACGACGTCGCCCCGCCGGGCGAGGGCCGCCCCGTCGTAGAGGGCCTGGCTCCCCGCCCCCTTGAGGAAGGCGCCGCCGTGGATCCACACCAGCACCGGGCGCCGGCCGCTGAGCCCCGGCGTCCACACGTTGACGGTCAGGCAGTCCTCGCTCGTGGCCCCGATGCCCTCCCACAGGCTGAAACCGGGCACGTACTCGACGTCGATGGCCGACTGCGCCGCCGCCGGCCCGAAGTGGGTCGCCTCCCGCACGCCCGCCCACGGCTTCGGCGGGTGCGGCGCTCCGAACCGAAGGGCCCCGACCGGCGGACGGGCGTAGGGGATGCCCCGGAAGACACAGAGGGGGCCCTCGGCCGAGCCGCTCAGCCGCCCCGACGACAGCTCGACGGTGGGTCGCATGCCCCGGGCACGCTACCGGCGTGCGGACGCGACACAGCCCCCTCGTCCGCAGGCGTCCTCCTGGGGGAGGATCAGAGGACACCTGCACAGGACGGGGGGGCTGCGTCAGTCCCACTCACCATCTGTTTCATCGGCACACCGGAGCCCCGACCTGAGCGCGGTGACGAAATTTTTCTGTCAGATCCTCAGGACTTCGGCGGCGCGGTGGCCGTCGTCGACGTGGTCGACCCGTTGGGAGCGCCCTTCCTGGGCGCCGGCGGGGAAGCGGTCACGACGATGATCACCCCCGAGGCACCCTGACCCCCCGGCCCGCCCCACGTCTTCGAAAAGTAGGGAAATCGCCCTTCCGTACCGAATGTGTGCTTGAAGGTGTCGTGGTCGCTCATGCACTCTTTCGGGTTCCCAGCCGAACACAACGGGTTCGAGTCGAAAGACCCGTCGTCGGCAGTGACGCTGTGGACCTGCTCGCCGTCACGATGTGTCCAGGTCACCTCGTCGCCCACGCTGACCGTCAGCTCCCGGGGGTCGAACTGGTGATGGAGGATCGACACGCTGCGGCCGCCACCGGCGGCGCCCCCCTCGCCGGGGGCGGCCATCACGACCAATCCGGCCGCCAGGGCCCCGCAGGCCAATCCGGCCATTATCTTCCGCATGGAGTCCCCCTGGCATCCGAAGTGGCCAAGAGTAACTACAGACACATTTCAGCTCAAGCACCACTGGCCTCACGCCGGTTGTGCATTCCACACTGGGTGGTAGCGTTCCCGCCGCCCAGTCGACTCGGAGCTCGGGGACGAACTCGACGGAGGTTCGCATGCTCATCCGCCGCCCAGGCCAGCCTTGGCACCCGTTTCAGCCCGCGCTGCACGACGAGCGGGCCCTGCAGACCCTGCTCGTCCAATCGCCCTCCCTCCTGCCCAGCCCCGGTCCGGGCGAACTGGCGGTAGCGGCCAACTTCCGGATCGGCTCGACCGCGTCGGTCGACCTGCTCGGCGTCGGCGTCGACGGTCGCATCGTTCTCGTCGAGTGCGGCCGCCAGGAGGGACCGGGTCGCCGGCCCATGGGCGGCGCCGCCCTGGCGGTGGGGGCCGGCCTGTGGCGGGCGCCCTACGAGGAGTTCGATCGGGCCTTCGCCGTGCGGGCTGGCGTGCCCTTGCTCGACAAGGTCGCCGCGATCGCCCGGGCCGGTGGGCTCGGGTGGGACGAGAACGCCTTCCGGGCCGGCGTGGGTGAGAATCTCACTGCCGGGCGCTTCCAGCTCATCCTGGCCGTCGACGTCGTGAGCGACGAGGTCCGCCAGGTCGTCGCCTACCTGAACGCCGGAGCCCGGCCCGGGCTGGCCGCCGTGGCCCTCGGGCTGCGCTACCACGCCGAAGAAGGCGTGGAGATCCTCATCCCCACGGTGTTCCGGGGTGAGGGCGGCGCCGAGGCGCTTGACATCGGGCGGGGGACGGCAACGGCCGAGGTGTCGCTGCCCGCCCCGTCGGACGCCCCGGAGCCGGCCGGGGTCCAGGCCACGAGCCTGCCGTCGCGCCCCGCTCCCGCCGCCGCGCCGTCGGGTGTCGCCTCCGCTCCGGCGCCCAAGGCCGCCGCACCGGCTCCGTCTCCTTCGGCGGCCCCGCCCCCCGCTCCCTCCGCCTCCGTGGCGCCGCCCGCTCCGGCGGTGGCCCCGGCCCGGGCGGTCGATCCGGCTCCTGCGAAGGCGCCGGCCCCGGGGACGTCCTCCCCTTTTGCCCGCCCGGCGGCCCAGGAAGCGGAGGCCCCCGCCACCTCCTCTGACCCGTCCGGCGCCGCTTCGACCGCCACCACGACTCGCGCCGCCCCGGCCGTCGCTTCGCCGCCCGAGCCCGCTCCGGCGGTCGAGGACACGTCGGCGTTCGTTCCGGAAGCGGCCACTCCGGCACCGCCTCCCGCCCCGGCCCAACCGGCGACCCGCCCGGCCGCCAGCGCGCCCGTCGGCGGCCAGGGGGAACCGGCCCTGTTCGCAGCGCTCGAGGCATCGTGTCTGCCGGCCGCGGTCGACGCTGTCCGGCGGCTGTACCACATCGCCCGTGACCGGGGCCGGGAGCTCCAGTGGGGCCACGGCGACCACCCGGCGGTGACGGCGGTCTACGACATCGACGGCAAGGCCGTCGGCGTGTGGAGCTGCTACACCGATCTCAAGCCCTCGTTCGTGGTCAACTTCGAGTGGCTGGCCCCCCACGTGCCGATCGAGCAGTTGCAGCGGCTGGCCGACCGGCTGGCCGAGCTGCCGAGCGTGCCCGAGCGCCTGGCCGGCCTGGCCGAGGCGGGCTACAAGCGCCGCTTGGCCCTGGCGGTCAACGCCGTCCTGGCCCAGCCCGGGGCGGCCGACGTCATCAGCTCGGCGCTGACGGAGCTGCTCGACCCCGCCGCGGCCAGGGCCGCCAACGCCGGCCCGTCCGTGCCCCCGCCGCCCCCGGCGGCGGCCGCCGGAAGCCGGGCCACCAAGCAGAACTAGGCGGCGTCTGCCGCCCCCGCACACGCCTGGCGGTGCGGGGGACAGCGCCGCGCCCGCGAACCGGACATTTCGCCCGACACCCTTGTCCCATCACGGCTTCCGGGCTATTTGCGGGGTTGAAATCCGCTTACCTCCGGGTATATTACTCAGTAGTAACCTGGTGAGCCGAACGGAGCGGAGCCGACATGGGTGACTTCTCGCTGGCGCTGAACGAGGACCAGCTGCAGATCCAGAAGTGGGTCCACGAGTTCGCCGAGCGGACCATCCGCCCGGCCGCCGCCGAGTGGGACGAGCGGGAGGAGACTCCCTGGCCCATCATCCAGGAGGCGGCCAAGATCGGGCTCTACGGCTGGGAGTCGATGGCCCAGTTCTTCGCCGACCCCACCGGGCTCACCCTGGGGATCGTCAACGAGGAGCTGTTCTGGGGTGACGCCGGCATCGCCCTGGCGATCCTGGGGACGGGCCTCGGCGTCGCCGGCATCATGAACAACGGCACGCCCGAGCAGATCATGACCTGGATCCCCCAGTGCTTCGGCACGCCCGAAGACGTGAAGCTGGCCGCCTTCTGCGTGACCGAGCCCGGCGCCGGCTCCGACGTGTCGTCGCTGCGCACCCGGGCCAAGAAGGACGGCGACGACTGGGTCCTCAACGGCACGAAGTGCTTCATCACCAACGGCGGCATTGCCGACGTCCACGTGGTCGTGGCCACTGTCGACCCCTCCCTCGGCGCCCGGGGCCAAGCCTCCTTCGTCGTGCCTCCCGGCACGCCCGGCCTCAGCATGGGCAAGAAGGAGAAGAAGATGGGCATCCGCGCCAGCCACACGGCCGAGGTCATCTTCGACGACGTGCGCATCCCGTCCGCCTGCCTGCTGGGCGGGGAGGAGAAGCTCGAGGCCCGTCTGGCCCGGGTACGCGAGGGGGGCAAGACCTCCAGCCAGGCGGCCATGCGCACCTTCGAGGCCAGCCGCCCGATCGTCGGCGCCCAGGCCATCGGCATTGCCCGGGCCGCCTACGAGTTCGCCCTCGACTACGCCAAGGAGCGCAACCAGTTCGGCCGGGCCATCATCGAGAACCAGGCCATCGCCTTCCTGCTGGCCGACATGGCCACCGAGATCGACGCCGCCCGCATGCTCGTCTACCGGGCCCTGTGGTTGGCCCGCAACGGCGAGGGCTACCAGAACGCCGAAGGCTCGATGAGCAAGCTCAAGGCCGGCCGCACGGCGGTGTGGGTCACCGAGCGGGCCATCCAGATCCTCGGCGGCTACGGCTACATCCGTGACTTCCCCGTCGAGCGCTGGCACCGCGACGCCAAGATCTATGACCTCTTCGAGGGCACCGAGCAGATCCAGCAGCTCGTGATCTCCAGGGCCATCTCTGGCGTGCACATTCGCTGATTTCGGGGACGTCTGCGGGCGTCGGCGGACGGG
>JAUZEY010000490.1 GCA_030838785.1 Actinomycetota bacterium
GAGGGGGCGATGGACAAGCTGATGGTGTCGGCCAACCTGACCCGCCTCGGCGAGGCCGCCGCCGCCCTGCTCGGCCCCCGCCTCGTCGCCGACACCGGCCAGTGGGGAACCTACGCCTGGGCCGCCCATGTGCTCGGCGCCCCCGGCATGCGTCTCGGCGGCGGCACCGACGAGGTCCTCAAGACGATGCTCGCCGAACGCCTCCTCGGCCTCCCTCGCGAACCGTCCTGATCCCCCCCGCCTCCGCACCGCGGCGCGCAACCGGCGTTCGTCTACCGGGATACAGCGGAAAACGAACGCCGGTTCCGAGGGGAGGCCGTTGGGCGGACGGGGACACGGCGGTCAGCGGCCGGTGAGGAAGTCGGGGGGGCGGCGCTCCTTGAAGGCGGCCAGGCCCTCCTTCAGGTCGGGGTGGCGGAGGGCGGCTTCCATGTCGGCGCCGGCGCGGCGGTAGGCCGTGTCGAGGTCGCCGGCGGCGTCGATGAACAGGGCCCGCTTCATGGTCCGCAGCGATTCGGGGGAGCTCTCCCGGGCCAGGCGGCGGGCGAAGTCGAGGGTGGCGGGGAGGAGCTCAGCGTCGGGGAAGACCCGTTGGACGAATCCGAGGCGCTGCGCTTCGTCGGCGCTGATGGGACCGCCGGAATAGAGGAACTGGGCGGCGTTGGCCGTGCCCATGAGACGGGGCAGAACCCAGCCGGTGCCGTATTCGGCCGGCAGGCCGAGGCGGGCGAACGAGGTGGCGATGCGGGCGCCGGCGGCGGCGAAGCGGAGGTCCGTGTAGGCGGCCACCACGACGGCGGCGCCGGCGCAGGCGCCGTGGATGGCGGTGATGACCGGCGTCGAGAGGGCCAGCGCCATGGCGTGGTGGTGGCGCAGCCAGTCGGGGGTTCCGTCGGGCCAGGGAGGCGGGCTGACGGCCGGCTTCTCGAAGAAGCCGCCGTGGTCGGAGATCCGGGCCAGGCTTCCGGTGTCGGCACCGACGCAGAAGTGGTCGCCGGCGCCGGCCAGCACGACGACGCGGACGCCGGGGTCGGTGTGGGCGTGGTGGAGCGCCCAGCGGTACTCCGTCGCCATGGCCCCGCTCCAGGCGTTGCGCCGGTCGGGCCGGTCGAGCGTGACCAGCGCCACGCCCTGGTCGACCTCGTAGCGCAGTTCGCTGAACTCGCCCGGCTCCATCACACCCCACCCCGGCCGACGCCGGAGCGCGATCCGGTGAAGCACGCCGGGTTCACGCCGCCACCACGTCCCAGAAGGCCCGGAGATCGGCCAGGGCCCGGTCGGGATCGGTGTTGCGGAGCTCGATGGCCAGCTCGTCGATCCCGGCTTCGGCGTAGCGGGCCAGGCGGTCCCGGATCCGGGCCGGCGGGCCGAAGAGGCCGATCGAGTCGGCGTAGTCGGCGTCGACGGCGGCCCGGGCGGCGGCCTTGTCGCCGGAGCGCCAGGCGGTGGCGATTCGCTCCACCATCACCTCCTTGCCCATGGCCCGGGCGACGTTGGCGTAGAAGTTCTGCTGCGCGGTTCCCATCCCGCCAAGGTAGAACGCCGACCAGCCCCGCTCGAGATCGAGCAGCGCGTCGAGGTCGTCGCCGACGGCCAGCGGCACGACGGGGGCGAAGGCGACCGTCCGGCCGTTGTCGACCAGAGCCTTGCGGAGGGCGCCGGCGCAGGCGTCGTCGTGGTCGGGCGAGTAGGGCGTGGGCGTCCACCCGTCGGCCACCTCGGCGGTGAGCCGCTGGTTGGCCGGCCCGAGGGCGGCGAGGTAGATCGGGACCTCGAGCGGCTCGCCGAGGGACGAGAATCCCAGAGCTTTCCCTCGGCTGTTGGGCAGCGGCAGCGTGACCGACTCCCCTTGGTGGGCAACGGGTTCCCCGGCCAGTGCGGCCCGCACGACCGCGATGGTGTCGCGGGTCCGCGCCAGCGGCCGCTCGAACGGGACGCCGTGCCACCCTTCCACCACCTGGGGGCCCGACGTGCCCAGCGCCAGGCGGAACCGGCCCTCCGACAGCACCTGGAGCGCCGCGGCCAGGCCGGCCGTGGCGGCCGGCGTCCGGGCGTAGACCGACACGATGTGGGTGCCGAGCAGGACCCGCCGGGTGGTGGCCGCCACCGCCCCGAGGACGGCGCCGGCGTCGAAGCCCCACGGCTCGTTGACCCACACGCCGTGGAGGCCGAGGTTCTCGGCCGCGGCCACCAACCGGGCCGGGAGCGGCCCGGGGGCGAAGCGGATCCGGAGGGAGACCTTCGGGTTCACCGGGTCTCGTAGTCCGGACGGGCGCCGGTGGCGAAGTCCAGCTTGGACGGCGGGTTGCCCAGCTGTGGGTAGTGGAGCGGGATCTCCCGGGCGCCGGCGGCGCTCATGTGGAACGAGTCCCATACCGCCTTCACCGTTCCCTGGACGGCCAGTGGCGGCTTCTCGGCCAGGCGCCGGGCCAGGGTGTGGGCCCGGTTCCAGAGTTCGGGTCGGGGCACGACCTCGCTCACCAGGCAGATCTCGTACGCCCGCCG